>JAEWCA010000519.1 GCA_023390875.1 Actinomycetes bacterium | reverse complement strand
GTCGAGACGTCACCTGCGTCGACCCCGGCGTCGAGGCGGGCGCGCGTGTCGGTGATCGCGGCGTCGGCCTCGTCCCAGCGCCCGGCGGCCGCCGCGGAGGTGACATGGAGGACGGCGTCCTGGAGCGTGGCGGCCCGATCGGCCGACAGGTCGGGGCGCGCCGCGCAGCCCGCGGTCATGAGCACCGCCGCGAGGACGACCGCGGCGAGCGGACGACGTGCCCGACCGCTCACGGTGCGACGCTCCGCTGCAGCGCCGTGAGCGCGTCCCCGAGGTCGCCCTCGACCGCGGGGTAGCTCGGGGGCGGTGCGGGCTCGTCACCCCCCGCGACCTGCAGCCCGACCAGCACGGCGCCGCCCACGAGCAGCAGCGCGCCCGCACCGGCGAGCCGGCGGCGGCGGCGGTGCGGGTGCGTGGTCCCCGGCGTCCCGGGCACGGGTCGGGTGTCCGAGGAGCGCGACGGCGCCACGACCTCGGGGGGTGACGCCGGCAGCGGCACGGCGTCCTCTCCGAGCGCCGTGAGGTCGGCGACCTCGCGGGCGGTCGGGCGGTCGGCCGGGTCGGTCGCCGTCATCCGGGTGAGCAGGTCCACGAGTGCCGGGCCGGCGGACGACGGCACCTGCGGCCCCCGGGTGAGCCGGACGGCGGCGGCCTCGGCGGCCGTCCCCGGGAACGCGGGCTCACCCGTGAGGCACTCGATCAGCACCAGGCCCAGGGCGTACACGTCGGTCGGCGTGCCGACGGGACCGCCGGCGGCCTGCTCGGGGCTCAGGTAGCGCATCGTGCCGAGCGTCACGCCCGTCATCGTGAGCCGAGTCATCCCGGCCAGGCGGGCGATGCCGAAGTCCGCCAGCTTGACGACCGGTGCGGTGCGCGGGTCGACGTCACGCAGGCTCGTCGCCGACGTGAGCAGCACGTTGCCGGGCTTGACGTCGCGGTGCACCACCTGCCCGTCGTGCACCACCGCGAGGGCGTCGGCGAGCTGGTGGGCGACGACGAGCGTCTCGGCAAGCGTGAGCGGACCCTGTGCCAGTCGTCCCGCGAGCGTCGGACCCTCGACGAGCTCCATGACGAGGTACGCCTGCCGCCCGCCCGGGACGCTCAACGAGCCGGCGTCGAACAACGTGACGAGGCTCGCGTGGTGCAGCGTCGCGAGCGCCTTCATCTCGGCGTGGTGTCGCAGGAGCTCGTCGGCGGAGTCGACGCACGGGAGGAGCTTGACCGCGACGTCACGCCGCAGCACCAGGTCGCGCGCGCGGTACACGGTCGCCATGCCTCCGCGGCCGACGACGTCGCCGAGGCGGTACCGCCCCTCGAGCGTGAGCCCCTCGGCGCTCGGGACGCCGGGCACGGCGGTCCCGTGCGCGGTGGCGCCGGAGGTCGACGGACCCGTCAGGGTCGCGCCGCGTGTTTCGAGCACCGTCCGACGGTAGGTGCGACGCCGAGAGGGCGCACCCGGACGGGGCGCCCTTCACCCTGCCGCGGGGACGAGCGGCCCCCGCGTGGGCGGGTCAGCCGTGCGGTCCGCCACGCCCCTGGGCGCCGGGGTGCGCGGGTCCGTCGAACGGGAACGCGGGCTCGGACCGCTGCGTCCAGCCGGGGCCGTCGTCCCACGGAGACTCGTCGTGGAAGCGGTTGACGGCGATCGCGGCGAAGATCGCCCACGCGATCGAGACGAGGATCGACAGCACGACGAGGCCCGCGCCGACGCACACGCTGACGATGCTCCACCGCCGGGCCGTCGCCGCCTCCTGCACGGCGACCGGCTCGTCGCCCGCCCCGACGGCGCGGGCGGCCCGGTGCGACGCGAGCAGCGCCGGGATGCCCGTCGGCCAGAACAGGATCATCGCGGCGATGACCCAGCCCACGGGTGCGGACGGCGTCGCGGCACGCGGCGGGTACGGGGTCGGGGGCAGCGGCTGTGTCGACCAGCCGGCGGGCGCCGGGGCACCGGGCTGCGGGCCGACCTGGGGTGCGCCGACCTGGGGAGCGCCGACCTGGGGTGGGCCGGCGTGCGGTGCGCCTCCCTGGGGTGGACCGGCGTGCGGCGGGCCGGCGGGCTGGGCTCCCTGGGCGGGAGGTGCCCCGGGCGGCGTGCCGGCCGGGACGGACGGGTCCGGCGTCGGGTCGGGTGCCGGCTGCGGGTTCGACTCCGTCGTCATGGCTCCTCCAGCGGTCGTGGTGGCTCGCACCCACGTTAGGACGCCTCCCTGGGAGGAACCTTTGGACCGGCGCCGGCCGACGGCCCGCTGCGCCCGTGTCACCCGTGCGGTCTAGCCTGGCGCGTGGTCCACACGCGGACCGACACCGGAGGGAGAACGACGTGGTGCTGATCGGCGCGCACGTGCGCGGTGGCGACCCGGTGGCAGGTGCCGCCGAGCTCGACGCGCAGGCCGTGCAGGTGTTCCTGGCGGACCCGCAGGGCTGGAAGAAGCCGGTCCCGCGCGACGACGCCGCCGCGATCCTCGACTCGGGCCTCGGCGTGTACGTGCACGCGCCGTACCTGGTGAACGTCGCGTCGACGAACAACCGGATCCGCATCCCGAGCCGGAACATGATCGCGCAGCACTCCGCCGCCGCCGCGGAGCTCGGCGCCCGCGGGCTGATCGTGCACGGCGGGCACGTGGGGGACGGCGACGACGTCGCGGTCGGCGTCGAGAACTGGCGCAAGACGTTCGAGCGCGCCACGTTCCCGGTGCGCGTGCTGGTCGAGAACACCGCGGGCGGCGAGAACGCCTGCGCCCGCACGCTCGACCGGATCGCGATGCTGTGGGACGCGATCGGGGAGTACGAGGTCGGGTTCTGCCTCGACACGTGCCACGCGTGGGCGTCGGGCGAGGACCTGGAGACCGTCGTCGACCGCGTGCGGGCGATCACCGGCCGCATCGACCTCGTGCACGCCAACAGCTCGCGCGACGAGGCGGGTTCGGGCCGCGACCGGCACGCGAGCTTCGCGGACGGGACGATCCCGGCCGAGCTCATCGCGCACGTGGTGCGGGAGGCGGGGTGCGACGCCGTGGTCGAGACGCCGGCCGAGGGGCAGGCCGACGACATCGCGTTCCTCAAGGCGGCTCTCGCCGGCTGAACCGGGAGGCGATGCTCGCCGGTCGGCCCGGCGGCGACGTGCGCCGGGGCGACCGACCACGGGGCCGGGTGTCCCCGGTGAGTGCCCCGGTCAGTGCCCCCGGTCAGTGCCGCCGGTCGGGCCAGACGACGGCCGCGCTGCCGCCTCCGCGGCGCACGGGTTCGGCCACCGCGAGCTGTCGCCCGTGGTCGAGGAACTCGATCGCCGTCACGGCGCCCAGCTCGGGCGTGTCGGTGAACGTGTGCCCGAGCGCGGCGAGCTCGGTCCGCGGGAACTGCGGCTCTGCCTGCACCGACGGGCTGTTGCGCTGCGAGGCGCGCGGCGCGGCGACGGCGGCGGGCAGGTCCATGCCGAGGTCCAGGCGGTTGACGAGCACCTGCAGGACGGACGTGATGATCGACGCGCCGCCGGGCGACCCGAGCGCGAGCAGCGGCGTGCCCCCGGACAGGACCACCGTCGGTGCCATCGAGCTGCGCGGCCGCTTCCCGGGTGCCGGCAGGTTGGGGTCGAGACCACCCTGGGTGTCGGTGAAGTTGAAGTCGGTGAGCTCGTTGTTCAGCAGGAAGCCGCGGTGCGGCACGACGATGCCGTTGCCGCCGATGGACTCGATGGTGAGCGTGTACGACACGACGTTGCCCCACCGGTCGGCGGTCGTCAGGTGCGTCGTGGACTGGCCGTCGGTCCCGTCGGCGCCGACCGCCGCGGGTGCGCCGCACGCGGCGTAGTCGCCGTCGGGGCTCCCCGGTGCGACGGGCTTGACCGCAGCCGTCGGCCCGATCAGGCAGGCCCGCTCGGCCGCGAACCCGTCGGACAGCAGCTCGGCGAGCGGCACGTCGACGAACGCCGGGTCGCCGACGTACCGGTTGCGGTCGGCGTACGCGAGCGCGCTCGCCTCGAGGTAGCGGTGCTGCGCCTGCGTGGTGCCGAGCGCGCCGAGGTCGGTCGTCTCGAGGATGTTGAGCGCCTCGCCGACCGTCGAGCCGCCGGACGACGGCGGCCCCATGGAGAACACGTCGAGCCCGCGGTACTGCACGTGGGTCGGGTCGCGCAGCAGCGCCTGGTACGACGCGAGGTCGGACGTCTCGAGCAGGCCGGGCCGGACGACGAGCGTGCTCCCGGGAGCCACGGGAGGACGGTGCACGGTGTCGACGATCTCCTGCGCCAGGCGGCCGGTGTACAGCGCGCTCACTCCGCGCTTGCCGAGCAGGTCGTACGTGTCGGCGAGGTCGCGGTTGCGCAGCACCGATCCGACGGCGGGCGGTGCGCCACCGGGGAGATACAGTGCGGCGGTCGACGTGAACGCGGCGAACCGCGCCGCGTTCGAGGCGACCTGGCTCGCGAACGTGGGGTCCACGACGAAGCCGCGGCGCCCCACCTGGGTCGCGCCGCGCAGCGCGGTGCGCAGGTCGAGCGTGCCCCACTGGTCGAGCGCGGTCGCCCACGTGGCGGGTGTTCCCGGCACTCCGGCGGACAGCCCGGACGTGACGGCGTCGGCGAACGGGATCGGGACGCCGTTCTCGACGAACGCGTCGCTCTGCATCGCCTGCGGCGCGGTCTCGCGCCCGTCGATGGTGTGCACCTGACCGGTCGCGGCGTCGTAGTAGACGAAGAAGCCGCCACCGCCGATGCCCGACGAGAACGGTTCGGTGACGCCGAGGG
>JAEWCA010000482.1 GCA_023390875.1 Actinomycetes bacterium | reverse complement strand
GGCACGGCGAGCGCCGGACCCAGCCGCGCCGCGAGGTGCTCGGCGGCGGCGCGCGTGCGCGACCCGGGCCGGGGGTTGCCGACCAGCGCGACGACGGACGGATGGGGGTGGACCACGGTGCAGCTCCTTCTCCTCACGAGTTGCCGGAGCCCCGGGCGGGGTCCGGCCAGGTCATCTCCCGGAGCACCCCGTCGTGACAGGGGTTGCTGACCAGCGAGCCGGGGCTGCGTGCTGGTGCTCGTGACCTCGGCGCGGTTTGTACCAGCGGTCGGGCCGCCGACAAGGGCTTGCGCGGGACATCTCGCACTGCGGACACCGCAGGGGTCGTGCGACGCTCGCTCCATGACCGACCTGCCCGGCGACCCGGTGGACGTCGAGGACCCGCACGTCGTCGCGTCGGCGGTGGTGCACAACCTGCGGGACCTCGGTGGCCGCACGACGAGCGACGGCGGGTCGGTGGCGCGCGGTGTGGTGTTCCGGTCGGCGGAGCTCGCGGAGGACGCCGTCGAGGACGACCCGGCGCTCGCGGCGCTGGGCATCCGGACGGTCGTCGACCTGCGGACGGAGGCCGAGCGAGCCGCCCGCCCGGACCACGTCCCCGCGGGCGCGCGGCACCTGGTGCTCGACGTGCTCGCGGACCTGCCGACCGCCGCTGCGACACAGGCGGCGTCGCTGCTGTCCGCGCCGGCGGGTCTCGCGGGGTCGCTCGCGGGCGTCGACGTCGCGGAGCAGATGCGCGTGACGTACCGGCGGCTGGTGACCGGAGACGCGGCGCGCCAGGCGTACGCGGCGTTCGTCCGCACGGTCCTCGACCCCGACGCCGTCCCCGTCCTGTTCCACTGCACGGCCGGCAAGGACCGCACCGGGTGGGCGTCGACGGTCCTGCTGCTCGCCGCGGGCGTCGACGAGGGCGGCGCGACCGAGGAGTTCCTCGCCGTGAACCCCGCGGTGCGGGCGGTGTTCGCACCGCTGCTCGCGCAGCTCGACGACCTGGGGGAGGACTCGTCGGTGCTGGTCCCGTTCCTCGAGGTGCGGCCCGACTACCTGCGCGCGGCGCTCGACGAGATGCGGGCCGCGTACGGCTCGTTCGACGGGTACCTGAGCGGCGGTCTCGGCCTGAGCCCGCTGGAGATCGAGGCCCTGCGGCGGACGCTCCGCGCCTGACACGCAGGCGTTGCGCCGATCGGGTGGTCCGATTCGTCCGGCGTTGCCGTCCGATTCGTCCGGTTCCACGATGGTCCGACCGCGCCCGTCGCGGTGACCTCGCATGCGCGCCCCGCCATGCGCGCCGGACGACGAAAGGCGCACCCGTGCACGAAGAGCTCGTCTCCCCGATCCGCCGTGGGGCCCACGACATCGCCGTCGACCGCGAGCGCATGCGTCGCCGCCGGGTGTACCGCCTCGCCGTCGTGCTGCTCGCGGCCGAGGCGTACGTGATCGTCAGCGCGCTCACGGGCCGCGACATCGTGCCGCCGATGCCGACGATCGACCCGCTGGTCCTGGTCCCCGTGCTGTTCTTCGCGGGTCTGCTCGCGGTCATGCTGCTCACCACGGTGGGCACGTCGCGCTCGCCGCACGTCATGTACCGGCCGGAGCAGGTGGACGTGCGGCTCGAGGACGTCATCGGCATCGAGCCGGTGATCGAGGACGTGCGCCGCTCGATCGACCTGTTCCAGACGCACCGGCAGTTCGCGGACCAGATGGGTGGCACGCCGCGCCGCGGCCTGCTGTTCGAGGGGGCGCCCGGTACGGGCAAGACGATGACGGCGAAGGCGATGGCGGCCGAGGCGGGCGTGCCGTTCCTGTTCGTGTCGGCGACGTCGTTCCAGTCGATGTACTACGGCGCGACGGCGAAGAAGATCCGCGCGTACTTCAAGGCGCTCCGCAAGGCGGCCCGCACCGAGGGGGGTGCGATCGGGTTCATCGAGGAGATCGACGCGATCGGCCTGCGCCGCGGCGGCATGCAGGCGGCGAGCGTCGCGGACGGTCAGCGGGGTTCCGTCATGAACCTGATGACGTCCGAGGGCACGGGCGGCGTGGTCAACGAGCTGCTCGTGCAGATGCAGTCGTTCGACGAGCCGACGGGCATGGCCAAGCTCGGCGACCGGCTCGTCGCGCGCCTCAACCTGCTGCTGCCGGCCCACCGGCAGGTCCCGCGCCGTCGTCCGGCGAAGGCGCCGATCCTGCTGATCGCCGCGACGAACCGCGCGGACTCGCTGGACCCGGCGCTGCTGCGTCCGGGCCGGTTCGACCGCCACCTGACGTTCGTCGCGCCCGACGCGCACGGCCGCCGCGCGCTCGTCGACCACTTCCTGGGCCGCCGGTCGCACGACGCCGAGCTCGACGACCCGGTGGTGCGGGACCGGGTCGCGGCCGCGACGAACGGCTGGACGCCCGTGATGATCGAGCACCTGCTCGACGAGGCGCTCGTGAACTCGCTGCGCCGCGGCTCGCTGTCGATGTCGTTCGCGGACGTCGAGAAGGCGCGCATCACGGAGATGGTCGGCATCGGCCAGCCGGTCCGGTACACCGAGGCGGAGCGCCGGCTCATCGCGACGCACGAGGCCGGGCACGCGGTGACGGCCTGGCTGGTCGCGCCGAACCGGCACCTGGAGGTCCTCACGATCGTGCGCCGCGGCGAGGCCCTCGGGCTGCTCGCGCACGGCGACTGCGAGGAGGTCTGGACGCGCTCGTCGGGCGACCTGCGTGGGCTCGTGCAGATCGCGATGGGCGGCTGGGTCGCCGAGGAGCTGTTCTTCGGCCAGACGACGACAGGCCCGGCGAGCGACCTCGCCGCGGCGACCCGCACGGCCGCGCAGATGGTCGGCGCCGCCGGGATGACCGGGTCGCTCGTGTCGTTCATGGCGACGGACCGGCCGCTCGTCAACGCGGTGCTGGCCGACGGCAAGGCCCGCGACCAGCTCGAGCAGGTGCTCGAGGACGCCCGGTCCAGCGTGCGTCGGCTGCTGTCCCGCAACCGGCACCTCGTCGAGGCGCTGCGCGACGCGCTCCTGGAGCGGCACGAGCTCATCGGCGACGAGATCACGGACGTGCTGCTCGCGGCGCACCTCACCGGCGGGGACCTGCCGCCGGTGCCGCAGCTCGAGGAGCCGGCGCACGACCGGGTCCGGGTCGCGGCGTCGACGTCGGCCGGGATCCACCGGGGTTCGGTCGTCAACTAGCCTGCGGGACGTGCCCGAGGGTCATACCGTCCACCGCATCGCCCACCGCTTCACGCGCGACCTCGTCGGCCGCGAGGTGGCCGTGTCGTCGCCGCAGGGCCGCTTCGCGGCGGGTGCGCGGCGGCTCGACGGCCAGCAGCTCGTGCGGGCGTCGGCCGTGGGCAAGCAGCTGTTCTGCACGTTCGGGTCGGGTGACGTGCTGCGCGTGCACCTCGGGCTGTACGGTGCGTGGGACTTCTACGGCGCTATCTCGGGTCTCGGCGAGGGCGGGGACACGTCCGGCAGCATGGGCGCGCCGCGGCTGCGCCGTGCGGTCCAGATGCGTGCGGTCCGGATGGGCGAGGACGAGCGCGAGCAGCCGTCGGCCG
>JAEWCA010000423.1 GCA_023390875.1 Actinomycetes bacterium | reverse complement strand
GCCCCGAGCGGGCCAGCTCCACGGCGCGACGCCGGAACTCCGGCGGCTTGGCTGCAGGCATTCAGGACTCCTCTCCGAGGCGATCATCGCCTCAGACCAGGTGTCCGGAGAAGCGGGTCAGGCTCCGTTATAGGTAAGGACCTCGTGCTCGTGAGCCACCATCTCGACATCGGCTCGGCAACGTGCTCGTCGTGCTCGCCCCGAACGCCCACAAGCACGACGTGCGTCTGGTCACGTACGTCGGCGCCACGGACATCGACGCCCAGGTGGAACCGCCGACGGGGCTCCCACCCCATGCACGCCGACCTGCTGTTCGACGAGATCCTCCCCGTGGGCGGCGGGGTTCAGCACGAGTTCGGGCTGCGCGGCGGCACCGTCGTGCTCCGTGCGGCGGACCTTGAGGCGCGGTGGGGAGCGCCCGCGGACCAGACGTCCAGCGGCCGAACCGGGAAACAGGTCGCCGGGCCGTGGGGCGTCCGGGAGAGGATGGGCGCATGTCAGCCACGGTCCAGGTGAAGGGTGTCAGCGCAGGGTTCGGGGACCGTGAGCTGTTCTCCGGTGTCGACCTCGTCGTCGCGCCCGGTGACGTCGTCGGTCTCGTCGGCCCGAACGGCGCCGGCAAGTCGACGCTGCTGCGCATCCTCGGCGGTCACCGCGCGCCCGACGCCGGTGCGGTCGCGGTGTCGCCGCCGCAGGCGCAGCTCGGGTACCTCGCGCAGGAGATCGAGCGCGTCCCCGGGGAGTCGGTGCGCGAGCACCTCGGTCGGCGCACCGGGGTCACGCCCGCGCACGAGGCGATGGACGCGGCCGCGCACGCCCTCGCGGACGGTGCACCCGGGGCCGACGACACCTACGCCGAGGCGCTCGAACGGTGGCTCGCGCTCGGCGGCGCGGACCTCGACGCACGGCTCGGCACCGTCACCGACGACCTCGGCCTGACCGTCGACCTCGACCTCCCGATGACGGCACTGTCCGGCGGGCAGGCGGCACGCGTCGGTCTCGCCGCGCTGCTGCTGTCCCGGTACGACGTGTTCCTGCTCGACGAGCCGACGAACGACCTCGACGCCGACGGCTTGACCGTGCTGGAGGACTTCGTCATGCGGGCCGAGGCGCCGATCGTGCTGGTCAGCCACGACCGCGAGTTCCTGTCCCGGACAGTGACGGCGGTCGTCGAGATCGACCGCAGCCTGCAGAAGGTCACGACGTACGGCGGGTCGTACGACTCCTACCTGGAGGAGCGGTCCATCGCCCGGCGTCGGGCGCGTGAGGCGTACGAGGACTACGCCGGGCGGCTCTCCGACCTGCAGGCTCGTGCCCGGATGCAGCGGGCGTGGATGGAGAAGGGCGTCCGCAACGCGCGCCGCAAGGCCACCGACCCCGACAAGCACGTGAAGCACTTCCGCGGCGAGACGGCCGAGAAGCAGGCCGCCAAGGCGCGGCAGACGGAGAACCTCATCAACCGGCTCGAGGTCGTCGAGGAGCCGCGCAAGGAGTGGCAGCTGCAGCTCACCATCGCGTCCGGGCCGCGGTCCGGCGACGTGGTGGCCGTGGCGCGGGCCGCGTCGGTCACGCGTGGCGACTTCACGCTCGGGCCCGTCGACCTGCAGCTCGACCGGCAGGACCGCGTCGCCGTCACCGGGCCGAACGGGTCGGGCAAGACGACGCTGCTCGCGCTCCTGCTCGGCCGGCTCGCGCCGACGTCGGGCTCGGTGTCGCTCGGGTCGGGCGTGCTGGTCGGCGAGGTGGACCAGGCGCGTCAGGCGTTCGAGGGACCGGAGTCGCTGGTCGACGCCTTCTCGCACGAGGTGCCCGACTGGCCGACCGCCGACGTGCGGACGCTGCTCGCCAAGTTCGGGCTCGGCGGCGACCACGTGCACCGGCCCGCCGCCTCGCAGTCGCCCGGTGAGCGGACCCGGGCGGCGCTCGCCCTGCTGCAGGCCCGCGGCGTGAACCTGCTGGTGCTCGACGAGCCGACGAACCACCTGGACCTGCCCGCGATCGAGCAGCTCGAGCAGGCGCTCGACGCGTTCGACGGGACGATCCTGCTGGTCACGCACGACCGCCGGATGCTCGACACCGTCCGGCTGACGCGCCGCTGGCACGTCGAGGAGGGCCGCGTCAGCGAGGTCACGCCCGACTGACAGCGGGCGGTGGCTCCGCCGTGGCCGTTCGGTCCGCCGTTCTCCACTCGCACACTGGAAAGGTGTGCGTCCATGTTGGGCCAGACGGTGCAGAGTGTTATCGTGACGGACCTGGGCTGGCCGAGAGGCCCTGGTCCAACCTTTAGGCGGGGACATCCCCCGCCATCTTCTTGAGGCGGGTTCATCCCGCCTCAAGTCGTTTCCAGGGGCCCGTCTTGCGTGAGTTGAGCATTTTCATCGACGAGTCAGGCGACTTCGGGCCGTTTCAGAAGCACTCGCCGTTCTACGTGCTGAGCCTGGTGTTCCATGACCAGAGTGACAACATCGCCAGCCACCTGGACAGGATCCATGAGGCGCTGACGATGCGTGGGCTGCCGTCGAACCATGCGATCCACACCGGGCCGCTGATCCGCAGAGAGCAGGACTACCGTCTGCTCGACATGCCATCTCGCCGATCAATTTTCCGCGTGCTCGTCGACTTCGTCCGCACCTGCGAGTTGACGCACCACTCTTGGGTGTTCAACAAGCGGGAGCTTGGTGACTCAGACCGTCTCGTGAGCGCGATGTCTCGTGCGCTCGGACTCTTGATCCGGTCGCACTACGAATTCTTCAACTCGTGGGAGCGCATCGTCATCTACTACGACAACGGGCAGAAAGAGATCACCAATCTCGTGAACAGCGTCTTCAACGCTCATCTGAGTGTTGAGGTCCGTAAGGTCGTACCAACTGAGTACAGCCTGTTTCAAGCGGCCGACCTGTGCTGCACGATGGCGCTGCTTCGACAGAAGCTCGACACGGTCGGGCTGTCCTCGTCCGAGCGAGACTTCTTCTCGACGCCGAAAGATGGTGCCGAGCGCGCGCTGAGGAAGGGCTACCTCAAGACGTTGGACCGCAAGCGTTTCGGTGCCTGAGGGGCGTTGATTCGGACCTGCTCGTCACGGCGACGGCGAAACCGGCTGCCAGCCGCAACCTCGGCTTTGGGCCAGTAGTCGGCCGGTCTGCTCAGCGGGTGCGGCGGTTGTTGAGCGAGCCGGCCGGGCGGGTGCGGTTGCGCTGCGTCGGCACGTCGAACCACGCGTTCGGGTTCCCCGCGGGCACGGCGTCCAGCCCGTCGCGCACGGCGGCCAGGATCAAGGCGTCGGGGTCCGTGGGGACCCGCAGGGCGTCCTCGGCCGCACGGATGGCGTCGAGTCGCCCCTCAGGCTCGGGCATCTCGCTCATAAGGGGGGACTGTAGTCGGGGTCGTCTGATCTGCCGAGATGGCGCTGGGCGCTTCACCCAGCGGGTCACCCCGTGGGAGTAGCCACCCGGGAGGGCTACGCGCCGGTGACGAGGGCCACCGGGCAGGTGGCCAGGTGGTCGTCGACGAGGCCGCACGCCTGCATCGCCGCGTACGCCGTGGTGGGCCCGACGAACCGGAAGCCGAGCGACTTGAGCTCCTTGGCCAGGGCTTTCGACTCGGGTGTCGAGGCCGGGACGTCGACCCACGTGGCGGGCCGGGGGTGGTCCGTGCGGTCGGGGGCGTGCGACCAGACGAGCTCGTCGAGCGTGCGTCCGGACGCGTGCAGCGCCCGCAGCGCACGGGCGTTGGCGATGGTCGCGTCGATCTTCGCGCGGTTGCGCACGATGCCCGCGTCGGCCATGAGGCGTGCGACGTCGTCGTCCCCGTACTCCGCGACGACCTCGGGGTCGAAGCCGGCGAACGCCTCGCGGAACGCGGGTCGCTTGCGCAGGACGGTGATCCACGCGAGGCCCGACTGGAACCCCTCGAGGGCGAACCGTTCGAACAGGGCGTGCTCGTCGTGGACGGGCCTGCCCCACTCCTCGTCGTGGTACTGCTCGTAGAGCGGGTTGCCGTCGCCGAAGCAGCGGCCGGTCGTCGTGGTCATGGGGTGAGTCTGCCGGGCCCGTCCGACAGCGGGACGGTCGCGTCGTCGTCCCGTGGACCGGGTGGCAGGGCCGCGGGCTGTGGACGGTTCGCGGGCAGCACGAGCGTGGCCCCCGACGACCGCTCGACCAGCCGCTCGATCCCGTCGAGCAGCAGCCGCATCCCGAACCCGAGCGCCTCCTCGTCGGCCGGCACCGGCGGCACGTCGAACGCGCCCGAGCCGACCGCGCGCAGCAGGGCCGGGTGCTCGGCGTGGTCGGCCAGCAGTCGGATGACGTCGCCCATCGCGGCGACGTCGTCGTCCGTGGTCGCGCGCCGGCGCTCGCCCATCGCGGCGACGAACCGCAGCTCCTCGAGCATGTGGGCGGACACCGCACCGACGGCCTGCACCTTGTCCGCCTCGCTGAGCGGGGTGTCCGCGAGCGCGTCGAGCATCGCCTCCATCCAGGTCAGCCGGTGGGGGCCGAGCGTGTGCAGCACGGACGACGTCTGCGCCATCCACGGGTGCGCGCGCAGCACCGGCTGCGACAGGGCGACAAGCAGCTCGAGCCGGGCCCGCCAGTCGCCCACCTCGGGTCCGACCACCGGGGCACGGCCGCCCGCCCGGTCCGTCATGAGCGCGAGGACCTCGTCCTTCGAGGACACGTACCGGTAGAGCGACATCGTCGTGAAGCCCAGCGACTCGGCGAGCCGGGCCATCGAGACGGCACCGAGCCCCTCGGCGTCGGCGAGGGCGATCGCGGCGTCGGCGATCTGCTCGAGCGTGAGGCCGGGGCGCGGCCCGCGTCGGGCGGGCTCCGGGGTGCGCCACAGGACGGCGATGTCGGCGGGTAGCCCGGTCAGGTCGGCGGCAGGGGCCGACGAGCCGTCCTGCTCCGCGCGCTGCGCCTGCCGGCGGGCGTTCTCGGCCTCCCGGGCGGCCCGCTGCTGGGCCAGGGCGGCCGCGCGCTGGGCCTTCTCGGCCT
>JAEWCA010000420.1 GCA_023390875.1 Actinomycetes bacterium | reverse complement strand
CCCGGGGCCCGCCCCTGGCCGGGGGGCAACCGGCGGTGACCACCAGCTCGACCAGGAGGTGGAAGTGACCAGCACGCTCGACGAGACGCGTGACGCGGCGCGCCCGGCCGGTCTGCTCGACGACGTCGAGCTCGCCGCCGTCCGCGCCGACTTCCCGCTGCTGTCGCGCACGCTGCGCGGCGGCCGCCCGCTCGTCTACCTCGACTCCGGTGCCACGTCGCAGAAGCCCGAGGTCGTCCTCGACGCGGAGCAGGACTTCTACGTCCAGCGCAACGCCGCCGTGCACCGTGGCGCGCACCAGCTCGCCGAGGAGGCCACGGAGGCGTTCGAGGACGCCCGCGACCGCGTCGCGCGGTTCGTCGGCGTCTCGCCCGGCGAGGTCGTCTGGACGTCGAACGCGACCGCGGGGATCAACCTCGTCGCGTACGCGATGTCGAACGCGTCGCTGGGCCGCGGCGGCGCTTCCGCTGAGCGCTTCGCGCTGCGGGCGGGCGACGAGATCGTCGTGACCGAGGCCGAGCACCACGCCAACCTCGTCCCGTGGCAGGAGCTCGCGGCCCGTACGGGCGCGACGCTGCGCTGGCTCGGTGTGGACGACTCCGGGCGCATCCGCGACGAGGAGCTCGACACGGTCGTGACGGACCGGACCAAGGTGCTCGCGTTCACGCACGCCTCGAACGTCACCGGGGCGATCACGCCCGTGGCGCGGTTCGTCGCGCGTGCTCGCGAGGTCGGCGCGCTCACCGTGCTCGACGCGTGCCAGTCCGTCCCGCACCTGCCCGTCGACCTGCACGCGCTCGGTGTCGACTTCGCCGCGTTCTCCGGCCACAAGATGCTCGGCCCGACGGGCGTCGGCGCGCTGTACGGGCGGCGCGAGCTGCTCGAGGCGATGCCGCCCGTGACGACCGGCGGGTCGATGGTCGAGGTCGTCACGATGGAGTCGACGACGTACGCGCCGCCGCCGCAGCGGTTCGAGGCCGGCACGCAGATGGTGTCGCAGGCCGTCGGCATGGGCGCCGCCGCGTCGTACCTGTCGGAGCTCGGCATGGACGCGGTCGCCGCGCACGAGGCGCACCTCACCGGCCTGCTGCTCGACGCGGTCGCGTCCGTGCCCGGCGTGCGCGTCATCGGCCCGACGGACACCGCCGACCGGCTCGCGACCGTCGCGTTCGTCGTCGACGGCGTGCACGCGCACGACGTCGGGCAGGTCCTCGACGACGCCGGTGTCGCGGTGCGCGTCGGCCACCACTGCGCGCAGCCGCTGCACCGCCGCTTCGGCGTCGCCGCAACGGCCCGCGCGACCGCGGCCGTGTACACGATCGACGAGGAGATCGCGGTGTTCCGGGAAGCACTCGCGGGGGTCCGGACGTTCTTCGGACTGACGGACGGGAGTGACGCATGAGCACCGGATCGATCGAGCAGCTCTACCAGCAGGTCATCCTCGACCACGCGAAGTTCCCGCACGGGCGGGGACTCGGGGTCGCGGCGGCGGACCTGCGGACGGGGGAGTCGCACCAGGTGAACCCCACGTGCGGCGACGAGGTGACCCTGCAGGTGGATCTCGACGACGCCGGGATCGTCCGTGACGTCCGCTGGGAGGGCCATGGCTGCTCGATCTCCCAGGCCTCGGTGTCCGTCCTGCACGACCTGGTGGTCGACCACGACCTCACCACGGTCGACGACCTCGCCGACACGTTCCGCGCGCTCATGCAGTCGCGCGGGGCCGGACTGGACGACGACGCCGAGGAGAAGCTCGGCGACGCCGCCGCCTTCACGGGCGTCGGCAAGTACTCGGCGCGCGTCAAGTGCGCCCTGCTCGGCTGGGTCGCCCTGACCGACGCCCTGATCAAGACCGGCGCGACGCGCAGCACGGAGGACGCATGAGCACCGAAGCCAGCCCCACGACCGTCGCGGACGTCGAGGAGGCCCTGCGCGACGTCATCGACCCCGAGCTCGGCATCAACGTCGTCGACCTCGGCCTCGTCTACGGGGTCGTCATCGACCAGACCAACACCGCCGTCATCGACATGACGCTCACGTCGGCGGCCTGCCCGCTGACCGACGTCATCGAGGACCAGTCGGCGCAGGCCCTCGACGGGATCGTCGACGGGTTCCGCATCAACTGGGTGTGGATGCCGCCGTGGGGCCCCGAGAAGATCACGACCGACGGCCGCGAGCAGATGCGGGCGCTCGGCTTCAACATCTGAGCCACCCGACGTCCCGACGGGCCCTGGTCAGCGTGCTGGCCAGGGCCTTCGGCGTCTTTCAGAACCGCGGCAGCTCGTTCAGCGCGGCGAGGGGCGGCGAGTTCACGAGGGCGCCCGTCATCCACGGCTCGTGGTCGGGCAGGAGCGCGACCTGGTGCGCGCCGGGCGGGATGTGCTGCGGCGCGGGGGACGGGAAGCCGAGCGGCTCGGCCGCGGCGAACCCGCGCGGCCCGTAGAACCGCGGGTCGCCCTCGAGCAGCACGAGCGGCCAGCCGCCGGCGGTCGCGACGTCCAGCGCGTGCGCGACGAGGGCGGTGCCGATGCCCTGGCCCTGGTGCTCCGGCACGACCGACAACGGCGTCAGCATGAGGGCGTCGAGGCGTCCTCGCTCCGTCTCGATCCAGCAGCGCGTCAGCAGCACGTGCCCGACCGGCTCGTCGTCGAGGCGCGCCACGAACGACATGCCCGGGATCCAGGCCTCCGGGGTGGCCCGCAGGGCGTCGACCATGTCGACGACCTTGACGGCGTCCGCCTCGAACGCGCGCGCCACCACGTCGCGGACGGCGTCGACGTCGTCGGGACGCTCGACGTCGATCGACACGACCGGACGGCCGAGGGCTCGCTGCAGCGCGGACGGTCCGGGGTCGCGGATCGGGCTCATGGGTGGACGGTCCCTCGTCGGGCTGCGCGGCGCCAGCGGATAGCGGTCACAGCTCGTCGGCCGAGAACGTGTCGCACGCCTCGAACGTCCCCTGCTCGTAGCCCGTCGTGAACCAGCGGGCGCGCTGCTCGCTGGACCCGTGGGTCCACGTGTCCGGGTTGATGCCGCCGCCGGACTGCGCCTGGATGTGGTCGTCGCCGACGGCCTGCGCGGCGGACAGGGCCTGCTCGAGCGTCTGTGGCGTGATCGGGTCGAGGAACGGGACGCCCGTGTCGGGGTCGGCGGTCGTCGCGGCCTTGCCGGCCCACATCCCGGCGTAGCAGTCGGCCTGGAGCTCGACGCGCACGGAGTCGGACTCGGCGCCGGTGCCGCCGCGCTGGGCCTTGTCCATGACTCCGGTGATCTGCTGGATGTGGTGGCCGTACTCGTGCGCCTCGACGTACTCCTCGGCGAGCGGGCCGCCCTCGGCGCCGAACCGGCTCTGCAGCTCGTCGAAGAAGCCGAGGTCGAGGTAGATGGTCGCGTCCGGCGGGCAGTAGAACGGGCCCGTGCTCGACGACGCCGTGCCGCACGCGGTGTCGGCGGCGCCGTTGAAGGAGAGCACCTCGGGCTGCGCGAACGTCACGCCGACCGTCGTCACGGCCGGTCCCCAGTAGGCGTCGAGCGACTGGATGGTCGCCGACAGCCGGCACGACGCGTCGGTGTTGGCCTGCTCGGCGGTGCAGTCGCCGATCGTGCCCTCGGTGGTCTCGGCACCCGAGCCGCCGCCGGTGACCCCGGACAGGTCGACCTGCCCGTTGCTGAACATGTAGACGAGCGCGACGACGAGCGCAGCGAGACCGCCCCCGCCCGCAGCGATCTTTCCGCGCCCGCCGCCCGTGCGGACGCGGCCGCCCTCGAAGTTCCCGCCCTCCTGGAAGGTCATCCCGGAAAGGTAGCCGCGGGCGCGCCGATCCGCCCGCTGGGCGCTGGACGTTCGTCCGGGCGGGTGTCAGTCCTCGCCGATGCCACGGGCGGCGAGCGCGTCCCCGGTGGCCCGGGCGTGACCGACCATGCGGACGGCTGCCGGGACGAGGAGCGCCCGAGGATCGCGGTCGAGCCCGCGCGCGCGTGCGGCGTCCCGGGACTCGTGGGTCGTCTGCGCGAGGACCGGGATCGTGCGCAGCAGCAGGGCCACGGCCAGCGCGAACGTCTCGGGCGGGAGGCCCACGTGCCGCAGCGGCCGCACGAGCCGGGCGAGGACGTCGAGGAGCCGGTCGGCCCGGGTGGTGGCCGTGACGACGGCGGCGAGCAGGACGAGGGCGAGCAGGGCGGTGACGACCTCGACGGCCGTGGCCCAGCCGCGAGCCCACCACTGGTAGCCGCCGACGACGACGGCCGTGAGCAGGACGGGTCGGACACCGCGGGCGGCACGGTGCCACGGGACGCGCGAGACGACCTGGAGGACCACGGCGACGCCGAGCGCCACCAGGCCGGAGAGCGGCCCGTGCACGACCGCGACCACGGTCCCCGCGACGGCCAGCCCGGCGAGCTTCGCGCCGGCGGGGGCACGGTGCAGCGGGCTCGTGCCCGGGTGGTACAGCCCGAGCGGTCCCGCCCACGGCGCCCGCAGCGGCGTGCCGGTCGTCGTCCGGCTCATCGGACGTCCCCGACGCGGGGGCTCGTCATGAGGTCGCGGTAGTGCCCGACGGCCGCGGCGGGCTCGCCGTCGAACACGACCCGGCCCTCGTCGACCACGAGCACCCGGTCGGCCCGC
>JAEWCA010000373.1 GCA_023390875.1 Actinomycetes bacterium | reverse complement strand
CCCGCGGGCCTGCGCGAGGTGACCGACGACCCGCGGTTCGAGGGAGGCGTCCTCGTCAGGACCGATCCGGCTGCGGTCCTGCTGGCAGCGCAGGAGGTCCTTCGGGCCCGCTGAGCGCCGGTTCACGGGGCCCGTGGACGACTGAGGGGGCGTCGACGCGTCCAGCGTCTGACGCCCCCTCAGGGGGATGACTCAGTGGGCGTGCTGCCCGCGGGAGAACTCGAACACCCAGCCGACCAGGCCGATGATGCCGAGCGCCACGCCGATGTACGACAGCCAGAACCCGACCGCGAAGCCGGCGAACACGATCGCGGCGGCCGCGCCGATGACGAGCGGCCACCAGCTCCACGGGCTGTACACGCCCTGGTCGCCGGCGCCCTGCTCGATCTCGCCGAGCTCGTCGTCCTCGGGACGCGGGTCGATCCGGCGGGACAGCAGCGCGAAGTACGCGCCGATCATGCCCACCAGGCCGCCGACCAGCGGGATGCCGATCATGCCGACCGGCTCACCGCCGCTCCACCACGCGTAGATCAGGCCCACGGGGACGAAGAAGAGCACCCCGTACAGGAAGAGCTTGGTCTCGAGCCTCAACGGTCGTTCTCCTCGTCGGTCCGGTCGGCGGGACGGTCCTCGACGATCGTCGCGCTGGACTGCTCGGGCTCGGCGGAACCATTCACGATGCGGTCGGTCGCGACCTCGGTCTCACCCACACGGTCGGCCTCCCAGTCGAGGATCCCGGCGTTCGGCTCGACGTGGTCCATCGCCGCGACCTCGGGGTGGTGCAGGTCGAATGCGGGGCGCTCGGACCGGATGCGGGGCAGCGACGTGAAGTTGTGCCGCGGCGGCGGGCAGCTGGTGGCCCACTCGAGCGAGGCACCGTAGCCCCACGGGTCGTCCACGGTCACGAGCGGGGCGTTCCGCCACGTCGTGTAGACGTTCCAGAGGAACGGCAGCGTCGACGACGCGAGGATGAACGCGCCCACGGTCGAGACCTGGTTCATCCACGTGAAGCCGTCGTCCGGCG
Source organism: Actinomycetes bacterium (assembly GCA_023390875.1). Taxonomy (GTDB): domain Bacteria; phylum Actinomycetota; class Actinomycetes; order Actinomycetales; family Cellulomonadaceae; genus Cellulomonas. Next base: position 2,681 of record JAEWCA010000373.1, on the reverse strand, counting down.
AGTAGTCCGCGTACCGACGGGGCATGCCCGCGACGCCGAGCCAGTGCTGGATGAGGAACGTGGTGTGGAAGCCGATGAACAGCAGCCAGAAGTGGATCTTGCCGAGGCGCTCGTCGAGCATCCGGCCCGTCATCTTCGGCCACCAGAAGTAGAAGCCCGCGAACATCGCGAACACGACCGTGCCGAACACGACGTAGTGGAAGTGCGCCACCACGAAGTACGAGTCGGACAGGTGGAAGTCGAGCGTCGGGCTGGACAGGATGATGCCCGTCAGACCGCCGAAGAGGAACGTGACGAGGAAGCCGATCGTCCACAGCATCGGCGTGTCGAACGTGAGCTTGCCGCGCCACATCGTGCCGATCCAGTTGAAGAACTTCACACCGGTCGGGACGGCGATGAGCATCGTCATGAACGAGAAGAACGGCAGCAGCACCGAGCCGGTGACGTACATGTGGTGCGCCCACACGGTGACCGACAGGGCGGCGATCGCGATGGTCGCGTAGACGAGGCCCTTGTAGCCGAAGATCGGCTTGCGGCTGAACACCGGCAGGATCTCGGTCACGATGCCGAAGAACGGCAGCGCGATGATGTAGACCTCGGGGTGCCCGAAGAACCAGAACAGGTGCTGCCAGAGGATGGCGCCGCCGTTGTCCGGGTTGAAGACCTGAGCGCCGAGCCGGCGGTCGGCACCGAGCGCGAACAGCGCGGCGGCCAGCGGCGGGAACGCCATGAGCACCAGGAGCGACGTCACCAGGGTGTTCCAGGTGAAGATCGGCATCCGGAACATCGTCATGCCGGGCGCGCGCATCGTGACGATCGTGGTGATGAAGTTGACGGCACCGAGGATGGTGCCGAAACCGGCGAGCGCGAGGCCGAACACCCACAGGTCCCCGCCGAGGCCCGGCGAGTACACCGTGTCGGACAGCGGCGCGTACGCGAACCAGCCGAACGACGCGGCGCCCTGCGGCGTGAAGAAGCCGGCGCCGGCGATCGTGCCGCCGAAGAAGAACAGCCAGTACGCGAACATGTTGAGCCGCGGGAACGCGACGTCGGGCGCACCGATCTGCAGCGGCATGATCACGTTCGCGAAGCCCGCGAACAGCGGCGTCGCGAACAGCAGCAGCATGATCGTGCCGTGCATCGTGAACGCCTGGTTGTACTGCTCACGGGACTGGAAGACGTCCATCCCGGGGGCGAACAGCTCGGCGCGGATGAGCAGCGCGAGGATGCCGCCGATCGCGAACCAGACGAACGACGTGATCAGGTAGAGGTACCCGATCGTCTTGTGGTCGGTCGAGGTGATCCACTTGATCACCGTGCGACCCAGCGTCTGGCGCGACGGCGCCAGGCCGGGGATGTGCTCCGCGACGGCGGCCATCAGTTCTCACCTTCCTGAGGGACCTCGGCCAGGTCCTGCTGGCGGCTGTACTCGAGACCGAGCGAGCCCTCCTGACCCTTGTCCTTCAGCTCCTGGATGTGCTTGTCGTAGTCCTCGCGGCTCACCACGTTGACGTTGAACAGCATCGACGAGTGGTACTCGCCGCAGAGCTCGGCGCACTTGCCCTCGTAGAAGCCGATCTCGGTCGGGGTGACCTGGAAGGTGTTCGTCTTGCCCGGGATGATGTCCATCTTGTAGAGGAACGCGGGCACCCAGAACGAGTGGATGACGTCACGCGAGTCGAGCGTGAACTCGACCTTCTCGTCGACCGGGAGCCACAGCGTCACCTGGTCGCGCAGCACGCCGGTGCCGGCGGAGCCGACGTCCTGCGCGTGCTGGCCGGTCTCGTACGCGTCGTCGTCGAGGTAGTTGAAGTCCCAGCTCCACTGCTTGCCGATGACCTGGACATGGTTCTGCGCCGGCGAGGACGTGTCCTGGATCGCCGTGGTGTCCCGGTTCGTGTAGTAGAAGAGCACGCCGACCATGATGATCGGCAGGATCACGTACATGACCTCGAGCGGGACGTGGTAGCGCAGCTGCACGGGCAGCGTGCTGTCGCTCTTCCGCTTCCGGTAGACCGCGACGCACCACAGGATCAGGCCCCACGTGATGAGGCCGACGATGAGCGCGGCGATCCACGAGCCGACCCACAGGCTGACGATGCGGCCGGTCTGGTCGGTGATCTCGTTCTCGGAGCTGCCGGGCAGCCAGCCGCGCTCGACCTCGGCGGAGCAACCGCTGAGGGCGACCGCGACGACGGCTGCGAGTCCGGCCCACTTCAGGGCCGGACGACGCGTCCGGCGGGGGGTGTCCGGGTGCACAGGGGACCTCTCACTCGCTGTCCCGTCAGCGTGTCCACCTGGTACTGGAGACACGACCCGGGACCTTCGTCCTCGACCTGTGCAGCCTAGCGTGCCGACCACCGCCTTTCGTGCGGACGCCGCCGGTTGGCGACGCGGTGTCAGCACCGTCACACGGCGACCACATCTGCCCGGTGCGCGGTCGTGGTGCTCAGCGGCGGACTACCGTGCGGGGGTGACGCCTCAGCAGGACGACGGTCGCCCCGCCACGGGTGTGACGCACACCACCCCGACCGGGGCCGCGTCGCGCGTGTTCCTGGACGCGGGCGGCCGTGCGCCGCTGCTCCCGCAGGCGCGCGCCGCGTTCGTCGAGGCCCTGGACCAGGGCTGGGCCGACCCCCGCCGGCTGCACACCGAGGGCCGGCGGGCACGCATGCTGCTCG
>JAEWCA010000288.1 GCA_023390875.1 Actinomycetes bacterium | reverse complement strand
GCTCGGACGAGCACGCCCCGACCGTCTCGGCGGCGGCCCGGGAGCTCGCGCTGACCCCGGACCCGCGCGCGTTGCAGCACGTGAGCGTCGGCATCGACTCCCCGGACCCGGGCGCCGTGACGCCGTTCTGGCTGCGGGCGCTCGACTACGTCGCGGCCGGGGACGGCAGCCTCGCCGACCCGCTCGGGCGCGACCCCGAGCTCCGGGTGCGCGCGTCGGCCGACCCGCGGCCCCTGCGCAACCGCCTCCACCTCGACGTCGTGCGGCCGGCCGGGGCCGTCGAGCACGCGGGTCTGGGCGACGCGTACGGCCCGTTCGGCGTCTGCCACGCCGACGCCGACGGCAACGAGGTCGACCTGGTCCCGGGCAGCCCGCTCGACGAGAGCGGCCGGACCGCCGACTGGCAGGCGGTGTTCGGCGCGATGGCCTGCTACCGGGTCACGTCACCGGCGCAGCAGACCGAGGTGGCCGCCGCCGCGGCGGAGCTGGCGGGCGCCGTGGGGTTCCCGCTGCTCGTCGACCTGCGTCCCGGCCTCGTGGTCCTCGACACCGGCAAGGACCGGTGGGACGCAGACGCGCACGGCCTCGACCTGGAGTTCACCGGTCTCGCGCAGCGGATCCAGACGGCGGCCCGCGAGCTCGGCGCCGCGGCCGACCCGGCGCTCCCGCGCTTCGTCCAGCTGTACTTCGACGCTGCCGACGTCGCCGCGGTGCGCGCGTTCTGGGCCGGCGCGCTCGGGTACGAGCACGACCGGCGCACCGAGCTCACGGACATCGTCGACCCGCGACGCCTCAACCCCGTCCTGGCGTTCCAGGAGATCGACACGGCCGACACGGACCGGCGCCGCCAGCGCAACCGCCTCCACGTCGAGCTCGCGGTGCCGGCGGACCTCGCGGAGGCGCGCGTCGCCACCGCCGTGTCGGCCGGCGGCTCAGTCGTCGGCGGGTCGCCGGGGCGTGTCCGGGTCGCCGACCCGGAGGCCAACGAGCTCGTCGTCGTCAGCGGGTGATCCGCGCTCCCGACGCCCCGCACGACGAAGGCCGGACCCGTCGGAGGGTCCGGCCTTCGCCGCGGAGCCGGCGTGGCGCCCCGGGGGCGGGCGCCCGCAGGCTCAGAGGATGCTGCGGCCGCGACGGCGGCCGGACACGGCCGCGACGAACACCGCCGCGAGGCCGACCTGCAGCAGGAGCTCGATCCAGTCGACGCCGTTCGTGTTCTGCACGCCGATGAGCGACGCGAGCCACGTGCCGACGAGCGCCGCGACGATACCCACCACGACGGTGAGCAGGACGGAGATCCGCTGCCGGCCGCGCACCACGAGACGGCCGAGGATGCCGATGATCGCGCCGATGATGATCGCGCTGATGATGCCTTCGGGGGTCATGTTGAACTCCTTGACATTGAGGGGCTCGATCCGGTAACGGAGAACGTAGGGGACATTCCGCCGACGCGCGCGCTGAAACGGGCCGACCTGGACGTACGTCACACTGCGGCCCCGGGCAAAGCGGCTCAGAACCGGACGAACCGGGACGGCGCACGCCCATGCGCCCGCCGCGCGGGGTGGCCCGGTGGCATGATGACGCGGTGCCGCCCGACCAGCCCCGCCCCGGCGCCGGGGGACTGGTCGCGAAGGTCCGGGCGTGGGTGGACCCGCTCGTCGTCATGATCCTCACCGTCCTCGTGCTCGGCCTCGTCGTGCCGGCCCGCGGGGACGTCGCCGCCGTCCTCGAGGTCGTGCGGACCGTCGCGATCGTCGTGCTGTTCTTCCTGTACGGCGCGCGCATGGCGACGCACGAGGTGTGGGCCGGTCTGCGGAACTGGCGCCTGCAGGGGTCGATGCTCGCCGCGACGTACGTCGTGTTCCCGGTGCTCGGCCTGCTCGTGCAGCTGCTGCCGGACGACGTGCTCGCACCCGAGCTCAAGACGGGCGTGCTCTACCTGTCGCTGCTGCCGTCCACCGTGCAGGCGTCCGTCGTGTTCACGTCGGTCGCGCGGGGCAACGTCGCGGGCGCCATCACGGGCGCGACGATCTCGAACGTCGCGGGCATCGTCCTGACGCCGCTGCTCGTCGGCGTGCTCATGACGCGCACGAGCGGCCCGACGGGCGGATCCGTGTCCGGGATCCTGTGGCAGCTGCTCCTGCCGTTCGCGGCCGGCCAGGTGGTCGAGCGGTGGATCGGCGGCTGGGTCCGCGCGCACCCGCGGCTGACCCGGTTCACGGACCGCGGCACGATCGTCGTCGTCGCGTACACGTCGGTCAGCGAGGCCACCGTGTCGGGTGCGTGGGACCACGTCACGGTCGTCGCGCTCCTGCTGCTGCTCGCGGTGTGCGCCGTGATGCTCGCCATCATGCTGACGGTCACGTGGACGGGCGGCGGCAGGCTCGGCCTGGCCCGGCCCGACCGCATCGCGCTGCTCATGTGCGGCTCGAAGAAGAGCCTCGCGACCGGCCTGCCGATGGCGTCCGTCCTGTTCTCACCGGCGCTCGCGGCGAGCGTCGCGCTGCCCGTCATCGCGTTCCACCAGCTGCAGCTCGCGACATGCGCGGTCGTCGCGCGCCGGCTGGCCAGGGACGTCGAGTAGCGTGCGCTGCGACGTACCGCCCGTCGTCACCGCCCGAGGAGCCCCGTGCCCGACGTGATCTCGCTGATCCCCCGCCCCACCACGCTCGACGTGACCGGGGGCGAGCCGTTCGTGCTCGCGGAGGGCACCACCGTCGTCGTCGAGAGCCGGCCCGAGCTCATCTCGGTCGGCGTGCTCGCCGCGGACCTCCTGGGCCGCGTCACGGAGCACCCTGTCGAGGTGCGGTACACGGGCGGCGAGGGACCCCGGACCGTGTGGCTGCGGCTCGTCGAGTCGCTCCCGGCGGGCGACGAGGCCTACCGCGTCGTCGTGCGGCCCGAGCGGGTCACGATCGACGCACGCACGCCCGCCGGGCTCATCCACGGGATCGTCACGCTGCGCCAGCTCGTCACCCCGGAGCTCTCCGTCCCGGCGGTCCGGATCGAGGACTCGCCCCGGTACGGGTGGCGCGGCCTGTCGATCGACGTCGCGCGCCACTTCATCCAGCTCCGCGACCTCAAGGTCGTCGTCGGGCTCATGGCGCACTACAAGCTCAACGTGCTGCACCTGCACCTCACCGACGACCAGGGCTGGCGGCTGCAGCTGCCGTCGCGGCCGCAGCTCACCGAGCGCGCGAGCGGGACGTCCGTCGGCGGCGACCCGGGCGGGTTCTACACCGCCGAGCAGTTCGCCGACCTCGTCGCGTACGCGTCCGCCCGCGGGATCCGCGTCGTCCCCGAGATCGACGTCCCCGGGCACGTCAACGCCGCGACCCACACGTACGGCGACCTCAACCCGAGCGGCGAGCCCACCGACGCGTACACGGGCATCGAGGTCGGGTTCAGCCGGCTGCACGCCGACCTGCCCGCGACGGGCCGGTTCCTCATCGACGTGTTCACCGACCTCGCCGCGATGACGCCGGGCGACTTCGTGCACATCGGGGGCGACGAGGTCCTCACGATGGAGCGCGAGGAGTACGCCGAGCTCGTCGGCCAGGCGGCCGCGGCCGTCCGCGCGCAGGGCAAGCGCGTCGTCGGCTGGCAGGAGATCGCGCACACGCCGCTCGAGCCCGGCACCGTCGTGCAGTACTGGGACCCGCGCGTCGACCCGGCACCGTTCGTCGCGGCCGCGCGGGCCGGTGCGCTGTTCCTCATGTCGCCCGGGTCGAAGACCTACCTCGACATGAAGTACGACGCGACGACCGAGCTCGGCCTCGAGTGGGCCGGGCACATCGAGCTGCGCGACGCCTACGACTGGGAGCCCACCGCGATCATCGAGGGCCTGCCGCCCGAGTCGGTCATCGGGGTCGAGGCCGCCGTCTGGACCGAGACGCTCAAGGACCTGCACGACCTCACGGCGATGCTGCTGCCCCGGCTGGCCGCCGTCGCGGAGGTGGCGTGGTCGGCCCCCGACCAGCGCGACTGGGACGGGTTCCGCACGCGCGTCGCGGCGCACGGGAGGTTCTGGGACCGGTTCGGGTTCCCGTGGCACCGCAGCCCGCAGGTCGACTGGTCCTGACGCGACGGGCCGGGCTGCTGCCCGGCGCGCTGCCCGGCCCGCCGAGCAGCCGTCAGATCCAGGTGGTCAGCCACATGTGCGCGTGCCAGAACCAGTACGGCACCACCATCGCCGTCCAGATCGGGTAGAAGAACGCCCCCACCGCGACGGCCAGCCCCACGACGCCGGCGACGACCCCGACGGCCCAGCGTCGTGCGCGCGGGTCGAGCTCGTCCTTCGGGCCCACGACGAGCGTGAACACGTACACGAGCGTGAGCACCATCCACGGCACGAACGCGACCGAGTAGAACGTGAAGATCGTGCGGTTCGGGTACATGAACCACGGCAGCCAGCCCGCGATGATGCCCGACAGCACCGCGAACGCCCGCCAGTCGCGGAAGCGGACCAGCCACACGACCGCGACGAGGATCGCCGCCGTCGCGCACACCCACAGCACCGGGTTGCCGATCGCGGTGATGGCCTGCGAGCACTGCGACGCGCCGCACGCGTCCTGCGCCTGCTGGCCCGACAGCCCGGAGACCTCGGGCGGGTAGAACATGGACGTCGGCCGCCACTGCACGAGCCAGCCGAGCGGGTGCGACGCGTAGCTGTGCGGCGTGTCCAGACCGGTGTGGAACGCCCACATGTCCTGGTGGTACTTCCACAGCGACCGCAGCGGCGCGGGCAGCCACGTGACGCCCTGGCCGGGGTTGTCGGCCGCCCACTGCCGCCCGTACGCGAGCGGGTGGACCAGCCACGACGTCCACGTCGCGACATACGTGACGGCCGCGATGCCGACCATCGCGACGCCCGCGACGAGACCGTCCCGGCGGATGCCCGCCCAGAACCAGTCGCGCACCCCGACGGTGCGCCGCGCCGTGACGTCCCACGCGACGGTCATCAGCCCGAAGACGGCGAGGAAGTACAGGCCCGACCACTTCGTGCCGATCGCCAGGCCGAGCAGCACGGCGGCCGCGAGGCGCCACCACCGCCAGCCCAGCCGTGGCCCGACCCCGAGGTCGCCGCCCGCGTCGACCACCACG
>JAEWCA010000230.1 GCA_023390875.1 Actinomycetes bacterium | reverse complement strand
GGCCTCTGGTGTGCCTGCCGGGCCGTGCAGGGTCAGGCGGCGGGTGCGGGTGTCGTCTCCGTGACGCCCGGCGTCGTCTCGACAACCACCTTCTTGCCGGCGACGGCGCGCAACGCCCAGCCGATGAGGATCAGCACGATGCCCGTGCCGACCACGAGGAGGCCGACGCCGAACGCGACGACCGACGTGAACAGCGACGCCCGCAGGAACGACGCCGTCATGACGGTCGACCGGGTGGGGTCGTCCTGCGGCAGCTCGGCGTACGTCTTGCCGTCGGACGCCTCGAGCGCGTGCTTGTTGATGACGTCGGCCTGCACCCAGGCCTCCCAGGGCGTGTCGACGAGCTGGCCCTGGAAGTTGCTCGCGTCGTCGGACACGGTGATCTTCTCGGCCGCGAGGTTGCTCGAGACCGCCCCCCACGTGATCGCGCCGAGGACGATGTACACGACCCCGGCGATGATCGTCAGCAGCGCGAGGACCCGCACGGTCCCCGACTTGTCCCCCACAGCAGTTGTCGACATGTCTCCCCGATCCCCTTCTGTCCCCACAGCCGGGTCCCGGTGCTCCGGATCCCGGTCACCTGACGAGCTCACGAGAGAAGCGCCTTGCCAGATCGACTGTAGCGATGCAGGTCGGGGCACACACGACCAAAGGGACGAACGGGGCTGCGGCGAGTCGCGCGTCAGGCCAGGGAGCGTGCGCGGGCGTACTCGGCGTCGGCGTGGCCGAGCACGTCGCCCCACCCGAACGCGGGCCGCACCGCACGGTTGTGGGCGAGGATCCCGTCGAGCAGGCGCCGGTCGCGCGCGAGGTGCACGACGGCCTCGGTCATCTCGGCGTCGTCGGCGACGAGGAGCCCGTCGACGCCGTCCTGCACGAACTCCCCGACGCCGGTGCCCCTGCGGGCGACGACGGCGAGGCCGGCGGTGCGGGCCTCGAGCGCGGCGATGCCGAACGCCTCGAGCTCGGCGACGGCGAGGAAGACGTCGGCCGCGCGGTAGGCCTCGCGGACCGCGGGCCGGGTGAGGCGTCCGCGCAGGTCGACGTCGTGCTGCAGCCGGTGCCGGGCGACGGTGGCGCGGACGCGGGTCGCGGCGGGGCCGGAGCCGATGAGCGACAGCCGGAGCGCGCCCTCGGGCAGGCGGTCGCGCGCCGCGGCGACGAGCTCGACGAGCGGGACGGCGCGCTTGCGGGGGGCGAGGCGCATCGTCGCGACGAGCCGCAGCGGACCGCGGTCGCCGTCGGCGGGCGAGGGCGGCGCCGCGTCGTCGGACGGTGCCCACGCATCGAGGTCGAGGCCGTTCGGCAGGATCGAGACGGGGGCGTCGAACACCCGGCCCACGCGTTCGGCGGCGACGGCGCTCACCGCGCTGAGCGCCGCACGGGGGTGCGACCAGTGCGTGCGGTGCACGGCGGCCCGCAGCGCGGGGATCACACCGTCGAGCATGCAGTGCCACGTGATCGCCGTCGGGAGCCCGCGTTCGAGCGAAATCCGCGAGCCGTCGAACGCGAACGGCGACACGAGCCCCGCGTGCACGTGGACGACGTCGGGTGCCAGGGACGCGTAGGCGTCGCGCAGCAGCCGAGACCCGACGGGGTTGACCGGGAGGTCGAACGGGATGCGCGCGCCGAGCCGGTGCACGTGCACGCCGTGCTCGACGTCGACGACGCCGCCGCGCTCCCCGGCCGTGCCGAGCGTCGCCGTCAGGACGTGCACCTCGTGGCCCGCGGCCGACTGCCGTGCGGCCAGGTCGGCCACCTGGGACTCGATCCCTCCGGTCCTCGGGGCGTAGCAGTCGGAGACGTGGACGATCCGCACCGCGACAGGCTAACCGCGGGCCGGTCGGCGGGCGGCCCGAACGGCGGTCACCGGGAGGCCGCGCGCTCGATCGCCGCGAGGGTCTGCCGGTGCACCCGCCGCTCGAGCACGAACGACATCACGGGCACGACGCCGGCCGCCGCGAGCGACGCGAGCCGGCCGAGGCGCCAGCGCATCGTGGACCACAGGTCGACGACCGTGACGAGGTAGACGACGTAGATCCAGCCGTGCGCGAACGCGACCCAGGCGCCGATCACGGGCTTGGCGTGGCCCTCGGCGTCGACGCCGTTCACCTGGAGCACGTACTTGAGCACGATCTCCAGGCAGAGCAGCAGCAGCATCGTGCCGGTGATCCACGCCATGACCCGGTAGCGCGTGAGCGCCCCGCGGGCGCGCCGGACCCAGGGGTCGACGGCCACGTCGCCCGCCGGCCCGCTCGTCGGTGTCTCGGTCACGGGTGTCCTCTCGTCGCTGCCGCCGTCGTCCGTCACTCCCACTCGATCGTCCCCGGCGGCTTGCTCGTGACGTCGAGGACCACCCGGTTGACCTCCGGGACCTCGTTGGTGATGCGCGTCGAGATGGTCGCGAGCACGTCGTACGGCAGGCGCGTCCAGTCGGCCGTCATGGCGTCCTCGGACGAGACCGGGCGCAGCACGACGGGGTGGCCGTAGGTGCGGCCGTCGCCCTGCACGCCGACCGAGCGGACGTCCGCGAGCAGCACCACGGGGCACTGCCAGATGTCGCGGTCGAGGCCTGCGCGCGTCAGCTCCTCGCGTGCGATGACGTCGGCCGCGCGGAGGACGTCGAGCCGCTCCTGCGTGACCTCGCCGATGATCCGGATGCCGAGGCCGGGTCCGGGGAACGGCTGGCGCCAGACGATGGCCTCGGGCACGCCGAGCTCGAGGCCGACGGCGCGCACCTCGTCCTTGAACAGCGTGCGCAGCGGCTCGACGAGCTCGAACTGCAGGTCGTCCGGGAGGCCGCCCACGTTGTGGTGCGACTTGATGTTCGCGGCACCCTCGCCGCCGCCCGACTCGACGACGTCGGGGTACAGCGTGCCCTGCACGAGGAACTTGACCTCGGAGCCGTGGTCGCCCGCATCGGCGACCACCTCGCGCGCGGCGTCCTCGAACACCCGGATGAACTCGCGGCCGATGATCTTGCGCTTGGTCTCCGGGTCCGTGTGGCCGGCGAGCGCATGCAGGAAGCGCTCGCGCGCGTCGACGACCTTGAGCTGCACGCCCGTCGCGGCGACGAAGTCCTTCTCGACCTGCTCGGCCTCGCCCGACCGCAGCAGCCCGTGGTCGACGAACACGCAGGTGAGCTGGTCGCCGACGGCCTTCTGCACGAGCGCGGCCGCGACGGAGGAGTCGACGCCGCCGGACAGCCCGCAGATCACGCGCGCGTCGCCGACCTGCGCGCGGATGCGGGCGACCTGCTCGGCGACGACGTTGCCGGGGTTCCAGTCGGGCGCAAGGCCCGCACCCTCGTAGAGGAAGTTCTCGAGCGCCTTCTGGCCGAGCGGCGAGTGCTTGACCTCGGGGTGCCACTGCACACCGAACAGGCGGCGGCTGCGGTCCTCGAACGCGGCGACCGGGCTGCCCGCCGACGTCGCGAGCACGTCGAACCCGGCAGGCGCGGCGTGCACGGCGTCGCCCTGGCTCATCCACACGGTCTGCTGCTCGGGGCTGCCCGCCAGGACGGTGCCGGCCTCGGTGATCTCGACCGCCGTGCCGCCGTACTCACGCTGACCGGTCTGCGCGACCGTGCCGCCCAACGCCTGCGCCATGGCCTGGAAGCCGTAGCAGATGCCGAGCACCGGGACGCCGGCCTCGAACAGCGACGGGTCGACGAACGGCGCGCCCGCGGCGTACACCGACGACGGTCCGCCCGAGAGGATGATCGCGGCCGGGTCCTTGGCCAGCAGGTCGGCGACCGACGCCGTGTGCGGGACGATCTCGGAGTAGACGTTGGCCTCGCGCACGCGCCGCGCGATCAGCTGCGCGTACTGCGCGCCGAAGTCGACGACGAGGACGGGGCGGTGGTTCGCGGGGGCGGCGTCGGAGGTCGGCTCAGGCGTCTGCGTCACGCGCCCAGGGTAGTCGGCCGCGGCGGTGGTCCGGCTCAGCCGTTCGAGAGCACCCGCACCGCGCCCAGCACGGCCGCGAGCCCGAACAGCCCCCAGCCGGCGCCGACCACGACGAGCGCGACGCCGCCGAACCCCCGCGCGCTGCCCCCCTGAGGAAGCACGACGTCGTCGGGCCGCTGCGGCTGGACCCACACGGTGAGCGGGTCGCCGGGGCGCGGGAACAACCCTTGCGACCGGATCGGCGAGACACCCTCGACCCGCGTGGCACGCAGCCAGCGACCGTCCGGACCCGGGTAGTCGAACGTCACCCGTCGCGGGGTCGTCAGGTACGTGTAGTCCACGACGCGCGCCTCGACGGGGATGCGCCCCGAGGTCGACGCGGCCCGCGTCAGCCGGACGCCGACGAGCACCATGACCACGGCGGGGACGAACGCGACGATCGCGGCGAACACGACGAACCCGACTGCTCCGGCCGCCATGATCAGCCGAGGGTGAGGGTGCGCAGCGACTCGAGCGAGCTCGAGCCCTCGAGCTCTCCGGCCGGGGCGTAGGCGATCGCGTAGACCACCGACCCGTCGTCGTCCCCGACCCACAGGGCGAGCGCGTCGACGTCGACCGTGCCGCCGGCCGCCAGCGGCACCGTCTCGGTCCAGGTCGTCACCACGGACTGCGGGGAACCGGGCCACTCGACGGGCGAGCGGACCAGGTCGGACACCGCCTTGTCCGCCTTCTTGAGGTTCTCCGTGGACCACGACTGCTCGAGCACGCCGGCCGTGGCGTCCTCCTGCCAGGTGACCTGCAGGGCGGGAAGTCCCTGGGCGTCGCCGTCGGGCATCCGGAGCACGAGCTGCTCGGAACCCGGCACGTCGGCCGACCCCGGAGCGCTCGTCGTGCCGGCCGGCACCACGACGGTGGCGACGGAGCCGATCGGCTCCGTGTCCCCCTCGCCCGTGGCCGGCGTCAGGTCGGACGGGGCACCGGTCGGCGCCATCGCCGAGCCGGCCGTCGCGCTCGCCGACGGCGGGCCGGGCGTCCCGTCCGACGAGCAGCCCGCCCCGACGAGCAGCCCCAGCGCCGTGAGCACGCCGCCGACCGTGCGCATCCTCACGCCGCGCACTCCGCCCACGACCGCCATCCCTGTCCGTCCCACCAGTACCCCTTCTCCGAGTCGACACCGTTCGTGGAGTTCTCGAACGACCCGCCCAGCTCGACGGGTCCGAACTCGCCACCACCCTGGATGCCGAACGACGTGTTCGACGACGACGTCACGTCCTGCCGGGTGAGCACACCGCGCTGCCGGGCCGCGTCCGTGAACGTCGCCAGCGCATCGTAGGCGCCCTTGCCCTGGTCCACGACGGTGTCGGAGGGGACGATGCCGGTCGCGTGGAGCAGGTCCAGCGCGATGCGACGGGTCTCCGGCCCGGTGAGGTCGACGGACGCGTTGTAGAGGGACCCGCCGGACGTGCTGGGGCTGCCGAGCGAGCCGGTGAACAGGGTGCTCGCGGTCGCCTGCGCATCGCCCACCGCCAGGCCCTGCGCGCTCACGCGCACGGGTGTGCCGTCCTTCCCGACGGTCACCGCCAGCAGCACCTTGACCTGACCCTCGGCCTGCGCGATCCCGCCGTTGTCGCCGTAGCCGACGTTCCCCGAGGCGGACCCGTCGACCGTCTGCACGTAGTACAACGTGGTCGCCCCCGTCGCCACGTCCACCCGCGACCCGATCGCCGTCGCCGCGTTGACCTCGGCGGTCGCGCCCTGGACGATGCCGGCGGCGGTCGCGCTGCCGGTGCCGCCGATGCCGACCTGCCCGTACAGCTCGTCAGGAGACGGCGGCTCGTAGTCGTCCCCGGTGATCCAGTCCCACACGCCGTGCGCCGCCCATGTCACCCCGGACGCCAGTGCACCGAGCGGCGTGCTGGAGAGCGTCGCCTGGACGGTGGCCCAGTTGCGCTCGTTCTTGAGGTAGTCGACGAGCTTGTTCTTCCCCTCCTCGTCCACCACCCAGGTCGCTCCGCCGGCGGCCTGCACGTACCCGGCGAGCTGCGCCGACGCCTCGCCGCCGTACACGTGGTCGTCGATCGTGACGCTCGCACCCGCGCCCACGCCGATCTGCGCGCCGGCGCCGCCGCTGCCCTCCATGGACACGCGGTACGTTCCGTCCGACATCGTCTCGACGCGGATGGTGCCGCCACCCTTGACGGTCACGAAGACGACGTCGACGCCCACGTCCCGCACGTCGTTGGAGGTGCTCAGCACGCACGGCTCGTCAGGCTTGTGGGCCTCGGCGTCGATCGGGGCCGCCGTGCCGCAGTCACCCTGCCCGAGCGTGACGATCCGGCACAGCGCCACGCGCACGTGGTCACCGAGCCAGGCCCCGGCAGGTGTCATCACCATGAGGAGCGCGGCGACCAGCAGCGCAGCCACGACCGTGACGCCGAGCCCCTCGAGCGTCGCGGCGCCGGCCTCACGGTCGCCCCGCAGGGCGGCCAGGACGGCACGACGATGCTCCGTACCGACAGGTCCGGCGGCCACGGGAGGGACCTCACGCCCGTACGCGGCCGCGGGCGACGAGCGGGGCGCGACGAGGAGGCAGCCGGCCGCGGGAGCGCCGAGCCACAGCACGGCGCTGACGAGCACGGTCGCACCCGTCAGGCCCGGCGCCGCCGTCGCCGCCGCGGCGGCCGCCCCGAGCACGAGCACGACGACCAGGCCGGACCCCCCGGCCGTGAGCACGGTGGACATCGCGGAGGTCCGGGTCAGGAGGCCGCGTCGACGACGCACCACGGCCGCGACCCCGGCACCGAGCAGCAGCAGGACCAGCGCCTGCGCCGCGAGGATCACCGCCGCAGCGCCCAGCGGGCCGGCCGTCACGAGCACCGCGGCGAGCGCCGGCACCGCGATGACGAACACCACGAAGTACGCCGCCATCCCCGCTGCCGCACCTGCGACGGCTGCCTTCACGTCGATCCGCTCCACGCGGTCACCTCCTCGTCACCGCACACCCTAGGAACGGGCGACACGGCCACGGCGGGTCCGGCGACCCGTTCGCGTCCCACGACCTGGGCCCACGGACCCAGGTCGCCTCAGCGCAGGTAGCCGAGCTGCTCGCGGGCTCGCGCCGCCCCGCGGCTCGCCGCGAGCACCGACGCGCACCCGGCCCCCACCCACCCCGCGAGGTCGATCGACCACGCGGCGACGCCGGCACCGAGCCAGCCGGCCGTGCCCACACCCAGCGCCGACCACGCCCAGGGGTCCGCGAGGTACCCCAGGACGACCCCGAGCACCGCGGAGGTGCGCAGAGGAGCGCGGTGCATCACGAGCACCGCTCGGCGCACCAGCAGGCCGCAGGCCACGGCCACGGCCACGAGCACGACGACGAGCTGGACGGCAGCGCCCGCGCGCGCGTCGTTGCTGGCGTCGGCCACCCATCCACCGAGGAAGCCACCCAGCGCGCCGACGCCCGCGGTCGCCAGCGCGACCCGGCCACTGAGGGCAAGTGCCATGCGTGATCTCCTCCGATCGGCCCCCGCCCCATGGTGGGTCGCGACTGGTCCGATCGGGTGGGCCCGAGGTTTCACTCGAATGGGTCCAGGGGCCCCTCGCGGTCGCGCCGCGGACCCGTGCCGGCGGGCCCCGTCCGGGTCCGGGGACCCGTCCGGCGAGCGGTCGGACGGCCCACGATCGACGAGTGGATCAACCGCTCTGCCGCCCGGGCAGGGGCACCCGCCGCACGACGCTGCCCGGCACCAGACCCCAGCGCTCGAAGCTGCCCCGCGGCGCCTCCAGCACGGCAACGCCGCCGGTCCGGGGCCTGGTGGCTCGCCACGGCCGCAGCACGAGCACCGCGAGAGCGCGGCCGTCCCCGTCGAGGACCGCGACGTCGAGCGGCACCCGCATGCCCGCGCCGTGCACCGAGCGCTCCGGCTCGAGCCACAGTCCCGCAGGCAGGGATCTGCGCCCGAGCAGCCCCCGCAGCCGCGTCACCCAGGTGGCGGCAACCTCGATCTCCGCGACCGTCGTGCCGTCCACCTGCAACCCGCACCACACCGACATACCGGACAACTTCCCCTATCATCGGCACCGCTGTTTCCCCGGGCATCGGGTCCGACCCGGGGAGGCGGCAATCGTCGCAGGTCAGGCGCCGTCGGCGCACCGGCGACGAGCCACCTCCGCAGTCGGACCGCGCCATCTCGGGGAGACATCCATGCCACAGGTCGCCGTCGCGGCCCTGCTCGCGGCAGCACCCGCGAACCAGGAGCTGGCGAGCCGCTACGGCACGACCGTCGTCGACCCGCAGGACCTCGCGGGCGGGACGGAGGCGGTCGGCGGCGCCACCCACGCGCTGCTGCTGGGCGAGCGTCGGAACGAGGTGCTCGTGCGTCGGCAGGCGGCCGCTCTCTCCGACACGGGGGTCGCCGTCGCGTGGCGAGCCCTCCCGAACGGCCCGGCGGCGCTGCTCCTGCTGGCCACCCAGGCAGCCCAGGCGAAGCTCGAGCCGGCCTACACCGTCGCGCTGTTCGACAGCCTCGTCGCCGGGACCTGGGACGCGGTCTGGACGCCCAGCGTCGCACGCCTGGAGGACCCCGCCCCGTCCGTCGGGCAGCACCTGCGCTCCTGGGGACCAGGTGGTGCCGGGTTCCTGGTCACGCTCGCGGGTGACCGGCCCGGCGTGCACCCGGTCGCGGGCGCGTCGGACACCGCCGGGCCGAGCACCGGCGCGACGGCGCGGGACGCCGTGTACTGCGGCGGCCTCGCGGGCGTCCCCGAGAAGGCGCGCGCTCACGTCCTGCGCGACAGCGGCGCCCGACGGTTCGTCGACGTGCCGGCACTGCACGTGGACCTCACCGCCCGGGTGGGCAGCCGTCGCGCCGTCGAGGTCGTCGCCCTGCCCGACATGGGCGGGGTCCGGCTGCCGACCGCCAACGGCTCGTGCCCGACGTGCGGGGTCGTCCTCGTCACACCGTTCTGTCCGTTCTGCCACCTGCGCCGCCCCCAGGCCGACAACCGTCGAGGAGACCACCTGTGAACCCCCGCCAGCGACGCGGCATCCTGTTCATCCTGCTGTCGGCGGTCCTCGCGGTCGTCGTGTTCTTCCTGGTCGCCGCGTACGTCGGCAACGTGTCCTCGCAGGTCGGGTCGATGGTGACGGTCTACCGCACCGCCGACGCGCTGCCTGCCTACACGACGCTCGACGCGTCGGCGCTGGTCGCCGACCGGGTGCCCGCTCGCTGGGTCTCGGCCTCGGCGAAGGTCTCCGAGCAGGACCTGGTCGGCCGCAAGGTCGGCGTGAACCTGGAGAAGGGCACGATGCTCACGTCGGACCTGCTCGTCCCCCCGTCCGACCTGAGCCCGACCGAGCGCGAGATCGCGATCAACGTCGACGAGGTCACGGGCGTCGCGGACCGCGTCAGACCGGGCGACCGCGTCGACATCTACGCCGTGTTCGCCGACGTACCAGGTCTGCCGAAGCAGGTCCGCGTCCTGGTCGAGAACGTCCGGGTGGTCTCCGTGCGGGGCAGCCAGGTCGAGGTCGACGCCGACAGCCCCACGGGACAGTCGAACGTCGTGCCGGTCACGCTCGCCCTCGAGCCCAACGACGCGCTCGCGGTGACGTACGCGTCGGCGTTCGCCGAAGAGGTGCGACTGGTCGGCCTCCCCACCGGGCAGGGCGAGGACCGCACCGGGGAGCAGGACGACTTCGACGCCTCGAACCTCGGCGGCGAGGCCGTGCCGGAAGGGGTGAACGGCTGATGGCCGGAACCGTCGTCCTGGGTTGCGCAGACCAGTCGCTCGCCTACGAGCTGCGCTCGCAGCTGTCCGAGGCAGCCGACGTGGAGGTCGTCGGCGTCGCCGAGACCACCACCGAGATGGCCGAGCTCGTGCTCAACCACGAGCCGAACCTGGTGCTGGTGCACGACCTGCTGGGCCCCGAGCCCGTGCACCAGGTGATCCGCGACCTGGGTCTGCGCCGCCCCGGGACCGTCGCGGTGGTCGTCACGAGCGACTCCGACCCCGAGACGCTCTCCGCCGCGATGGACGCGGGAGCCCGTGGCGTGCTGGCCTACCCGCTGTCGTTCGCCGACGTGCAGCAGCGCATCGTCACCGCCCTGGACTGGTCGCGGCACATGCAGACGCTCCTGATGAGCGCCGGCGGGGAGGGCGGCGGCCCGCGCGGCCGAGCGACCGTCGTCGCGATGGCCGGCACCAAGGGCGGTGTGGGCACCACGACCGTCACGACCCACCTGGCGTGGGACGTGCGACGTGAGCTGCCGAACCACAAGGTGCTCGTCGTCGACCTGGATCTCGAGAAGGGCGACGTGACGAGCCTCGTCGAGGCCCGGCACCGCACGTCCGTCGCGGACCTCGCGAAGGTGTCGCAGGACCTGTCGGTGCGGACCGTGGCCGACGCCGTCTTCGAGCACGAGTCCGGTCTGCACCTCCTCCTCCCACCGGAGGACGTGCGCGACGTCGAATGGGTCACGCCGGCGTCCGTCCGCCAGATCATCGGCCTCCTCCGCCAGCAGTACGACCTCGTGCTGGTCGACGTGGGCGGCCACGGCACCCCCCTGCAGGCCCCGGTGGTCGAGATCGCCGACGAGGTCGTCTGCGTCGCGACCCCCGACCTGGTGAGCATCCGCGCGCTGCGGCGCAACCTCGGCTGGTGGGAGTCGCTGCAGGTACGCAAGCCCGAGGGTGTGCACGTGCTGCTCAACCGCGTGTCCCGGCTCGACGAGGTGCAGCCGGAGACGGCACGCCGCCTGTCTCCCGGACCGCTGCTGTCGACGGTGGTCCCGGACATGGGACGCCGGCTGCAGACGGCGACGAACTCCCGGGCGCCCGAGCTGATGACCGACGCGACGTGGTGGCGTGCGCTGCGCGCGTTCGGACGCGAGGTCGGCATCGTCCGCGACGCCGGTCGGGCACCCGCGCCGCCCGAGGGCGCACCCCCGGCACCGGCCGCGGTCCCTGAACCCGTGCCCGCGGGACGGC
>JAEWCA010000263.1 GCA_023390875.1 Actinomycetes bacterium | reverse complement strand
GCGCACGTCCCCTCGGGGGCAGCGCCGGCCGGTCGGCCCCGGTCGGGCCCATCGCAAGGAAGGACGGTGAGGTCGCGTGGCTGACCCCATTCTCGAGATGCAGTCCATCACCAAGACGTTCCCCGGTGTGAAGGCCCTCCAGGACGTCTCCCTGTCCGTCGAGCGCGGCGAGATCCACGCGATCTGCGGAGAGAACGGCGCCGGCAAGTCGACGCTGATGAAGGTCCTGTCGGGCGTCTACCCGCACGGCGACTACGAGGGCACGATCCTCCTCGACGGGCGCGAGGTGCAGTTCGGGTCGATCAACGACTCCGAGGCCCAGGGCGTCGTCATCATCCACCAGGAGCTCGCGCTGGTGCCGTACCTGTCGGTCGCGGAGAACATCTTCCTCGGCAACGAGCGGGTCAGGCGCGGCGTCATCGACTGGAACCAGGCGAACGCGGACGCCGCGGCCCTGCTGGCGCGCGTCGGCCTGGACGAGCTCCCCGTGACCCCTGTCGGACAGCTCGGCGTCGGCAAGCAGCAGCTCGTCGAGATCGCCAAGGCGCTGTCCAAGGAGGTCCGGCTCCTCATCCTCGACGAGCCGACCGCCGCCCTCAACGACAACGACTCCGAGCACCTGCTCGGCCTCCTGCGTCAGCTCCGTGAGCAGGGGATCACGTGCATCATGATCTCCCACAAGCTCAACGAGATCGCCGAGATCGCCGACAGCACGACGATCATCCGCGACGGCCGCACCATCGAGACGCTCGACATGAAGAGCGACGGCGTCACGCAGGAGCGCATCATCCGCGGCATGGTCGGCCGGGACCTCGGCCACCGGTTCCCGCCCCACGAGCCGACCATCGGCGACGAGGTGCTGCGCATCGAGGACTGGACCGTGCACCACCCGACGGACCCCGACCGGGTGATCGTCGACCACGCGAGCCTCAACGTGCGTGCGGGCGAGATCGTCGGCCTCGCGGGCCTCATGGGCGCCGGCCGCACCGAGCTCGCCATGTCGCTGTTCGGTCGCACGTACGGGAGCAACATCTCGGGCCGGGTGTACCTGCACGGTCAGGAGATCAGGACGCGCACGGTCGCCGAGGCCATCGAGCACGGCATCGCGTACGCCACCGAGGACCGCAAGCGGTACGGCCTCAACCTCATCGAGGACATCCGGAACAACATCTCCGCGGCGAACCTCAAGAAGGTGTCGCGGCTGGGCTGGGTGAACAACAACGAGGAGACCAAGGTCGCCGAGGGCTACCGCACGAGCATGAACATCAAGGCGCCCACGGTCGCGGCGCTCGCGGGCAAGCTGTCCGGCGGCAACCAGCAGAAGGTCGTGCTGAGCAAGTGGCTGTTCACGGACCCCGAGGTGCTCATCCTCGACGAGCCCACCCGCGGCATCGACGTGGGCGCGAAGTACGAGATCTACACGCTGATCAACAAGCTCGCGGAGCAGGGCAAGGCGGTCCTCGTGATCTCCTCCGAGCTGCCCGAGCTGCTCGGCATCTGCAACCGCATCTACACGCTCTCGGCGGGCCGGATCACCGGTGTCCTGCCGCGTGAGCAGGCCACTCAGGAGAACCTGATGGAGCTCATGACCAAGGAAAGGGACCAGGTTCGATGACTGCCGTAGCAGGATTCAAGGACCTCTTCACGAGGAACCTGCGCCAGAGCGGGATCTTCATCGCCTTCGTGGCGATCGTCGGGCTGTTCACCATCCTCACGCACGGCGTGCTGCTGAGCCCCGGCAACGTGACCAACATCGTCCTGCAGTACTCGTACATCCTGATCCTCGCGATCGGCATGCTCATCGTCATCGTCGGCGGGCACATCGACCTGTCGGTCGGGTCGGTCGTGGCGCTGACCGGAGCGGTCGCGGCCGTGATGGTCATCAAGAACGGCCAGCCGTGGTGGGTCGGCGTGCTCGTCGCGCTCGCCGTCGGCCTGGCCGTCGGCGTCTGGCAGGGCTTCTGGGTCGCGTACGTGGGCATCCCGGCGTTCATCGTCACGCTGGCGGGCATGCTGCTGTTCCGCGGCATGACGCTCCAGGTGCTCCACAACGTCTCGCTCTCGCCGTTCCCGGCCTCGTACCAGAAGATCGCCGGCGGCTTCCTCAACGGCTTCCTCGGCGGCCAGGGCATCGACGTCTTCACGCTCGTCGTCGCGGCGGTCGCCGTGGTCGGGTACGTCGTCAGCCAGTTCCGCACGCGTGCCGGTCGCATCAAGTACCAGCAGGTCGTCGAGTCCATGCCGATCTTCGTCACGAAGCTCGTCCTGGTCGCCCTCGTCGTGATGGCGTTCGCGTACCAGCTGGCCCGCTCCCGCGGTCTGCCGATCGTGCTCATCATCCTCGGCGTGCTGATCATGGTGTACGTGGTCGTCACGACGAAGACCGTGTTCGGTCGCCACGTCTACGCGATCGGTGGCAACCTGTCGGCCGC
Organism: Actinomycetes bacterium; assembly: GCA_023390875.1. GTDB lineage: Bacteria > Actinomycetota > Actinomycetes > Actinomycetales > Cellulomonadaceae > Cellulomonas. The sequence continues at coordinate 4,051 of JAEWCA010000263.1, read as the reverse complement.
CCAGCTGTCCGGCGTGAAGGTGCGGAAGGTCAACTTCTGGATCTTCGTCAACATGGGCTTCCTCGCGGCGGTCGCCGGCGCGGTGTACTCGTCGCGGTCCAACGGTGCGCAGCCCAGCGCGGGCGAGATGTTCGAGCTCGACGCGATCGCCGCCTGCTTCATCGGTGGCGCGTCCACCACGGGTGGCGTCGGTCGCGTGACCGGTGCCGTGGTCGGTGGTCTGATCATGGGCGTCATGAGCAACGGCATGTCGCTGCTGGGCTACGACCAGTCGCTGCAGCAGATCATCAAGGGCCTCGTGCTGCTGCTCGCGGTCGCGTTCGACATCTACAACAAGCGGCGGGCCGGCGCGGCTCGCTGAGGTCGGACATCCGCCCACGCCAGGGAGTGAACCTGACGTGGGCGGATGCCGTCCCGGTCTAGGCTCGCGGCCGTGGGAGGACGGGTAGCCATGTCAGGCTCGCAGTCCTCGCTGCGCGAGGCCAACCGGGCCCTCATCGTCGAGACGGTGCACCGGCACGGCGGGCTCACGCAGGTCGAGCTCGCCGGGGCCACCGGCCTGTCGGCCGCCACGGTCTCGACGATCGTCAAGGAGCTCCTCGCCGCGGGCGTCGTCGACACCCGCAGCACCACCCGCAGCGGGCGGCGTGCCCAGATGGTCACGCTCGCCCGCCGCGTCGGTCTGGCGGTCGGCATCCACATCGGCCACCGCCACATGCGCATCGCGCTGGGCGACGTGACGCACGAGGTGGTCGCCGAGCAGACGCTCCCGCTGCCGCACGAGCACCGGGTCGACACGAGCCTGGACCGGGCGGCGCTGCTCATCGCCGACCTGCTCGAGCGGGTCGGGTCGTCCCTCGAGGAGGTCGTGGGCATCGGGGTCGGCGTGCCGGCGCCGGTCGACGCCGCGACGGGGATGATCTCGGTGCGCGGCATCATGCGCGGCTGGGACGAGGTGCACGTCGCCCACGTGCTGTCGAAGCGGCTGGCCCGCCCGGTGTTCGTCGACAACGACGCGAACCTCGGGGCGCTCGCCGAGAGCGCGCTCGGTGCGTCGCGCGGCTACCGCGACTCGGTGTACGTCCGCGCGTCCTACGGGACGGGCGCGGGCATCGTGCTCGGCGGCCAGGTGCACCGTGGGTTCGCGGGCACCGCGGGCGAGATCGGGCACGTCCAGGTCGACCCGCAGGGCGACATCTGCCGGTGCGGCAGCCGCGGCTGCCTCGACACCGTGGTCGGCGCGCAGGCGCTGCTCGAGCCGCTGCGGGCCAGCCACGGCCCGATGGCGCTGCGCGACGTGATCCAGCGGGCCATGGACGGCGACCCGGGGTGCGCGCGCGTCATCGCGGACGCGGGCACGTCCATCGGGGCGGTCGTCGCGGGTCTCGCGATGGCGGTGAACCCGCAGTGCGTCGTGGTCGGCGGCGAGCTCGCGGAGACCGGGGAGATGCTGCTCGGGCCGTTGCGCGAGGCGATCCGGCACCGGGTCCTGCTCAACCAGATCGCCCCTCTCGAGGTGGTGCCCGCCGAGCTCGGGCACCGCGCCGAGGTCATCGGCGCGATCGAGCTGGTGCTGCAGTCGACGGACTTCGTCCTCCGTTCGGACGAACCGGTGCGCGCGATGGCGGAGGCGGTGGGGGACGATTGACGTCCACAGACACGCGGGTTTCACTGCAAGGACCACGTGCCCAACGAGGAGCAGGTGAGGACATGAGCGCACGCGTGCCGCTGCTGTCGCTCCGGCAGATCAGCAAGCGCTTCGGAGCGGTCGAGGCGCTCGTCGGCGTGGACGTCGAGGTGCACGCGCACGAGGTCGTGGCCCTGGTCGGCGACAACGGCGCCGGCAAGTCGACGCTCGCGAAGATCATCTCCGGCGTGCTCGCGCCCGACTCCGGGATCATCGAGATCGGCGGCGAGGAGCAGAGCATCCCGTCGCCGTCGGCCGCGCACGCGCTCGGCATCGCCACCGTGTTCCAGGACCTCGCGCTGGCGGGGAACCTCGACGTGACGTCGAACATCTTCCTGGGCCGCGAGCTCACGGACGGGATGCTGCTCGACGACGGCAAGATGGAGCAGGTCGCGCGGCAGATCCTGCGGGACCTGACGCTGCGCATCCCGTCGGTCCGCACGCCCCTGGCCGAGCTGTCGGCCGGCCAGCGGCAGGCCGTCGCGATCGCGCGCACGCTCATCGGCTCACCGCGGATCGTGGTGCTCGACGAACCGACCGCGGCCCTGTCCGTCGCGCAGACCGCCGAGGTCCTCACGTACATCGAGCGCCTGCGGGACCTGGGCCTCGGCGTGATCCTCATCAGCCACAACATGAACGACGTCCGGGCGGTCTCCGACCGGATCGAGGTGCTGCGGCACGGGCGCAACAACGGGTCGTTCGACGCGGCGACCGCGAGCTACGAGTCGATCCTCGCCGCGATCACGGGGGCGACCACGCTGTCCGAGAGCATGCTGCGGCACTCCGCGGCGATGCGCTGAGCGCCTGGTCCCCGTGCGGCACGAGGCCCCGACCGGCGTCCGGTCGGGGCCTCGCCGTGAGCCGGGTCAGGCGACGAGCGCGTCGAGCCGCTCGTAGCCCTGCGTGAGGCCCTGGTCCATGCCGCTCGCGACCATGCCGTCGCGCGCCTCCAGCGTCGGGTACGTCGAGTGGATGCGGACGCGGCTGCGGCCGTCGCCGAGGTCCTCGAACGCGATGGACTCGATCGCGACGACGTCGGGGTAGCCGCCGAACTCGAACGTCTGGATCGCGAACTCGTTCTCGCGGACCACGTGGAACACGCCGTTGAACTCGTACCCCTGGCCGTCGGGGGCCGTGTGCACGTAGCGCCACGAGCCGCCGGACGTGAAGTCCCACTCCTTGATGTCCATCACGAGGTCGCGCGGGCCCATCCACTGGCGGACGAGGTCCGGCTGCCGGTGCGCCTCGAAGACGGCCGTCACCGGGGCGTCGAACTCGCGCGTGATGTCGATGAACGGCACGCCCTCGGGCGCGTCGATCGTCACGGGGTTGCTCATGATCCTGCCTCCTGCTCGGTGTCGTGCTGGGTGGTGCCGTGCTGGGTGGTGTCGTGCTGGGTGGTGTCGTGCTGGTCCTGCTGAGTCGTGCCGGTGCCCGCCTGGGCGGCGAGCACCGCGTCGAGCGCCCGGAAGCTCTGCTCGTGGACCAGCCGGTACCGGTCGATCCACGCGGTGAGGGCTTCCAGGGTGGCGGCGTCGAGGTGCACCGGGCGGCGCTGCGCATCGCGCGACCGGGTCACCAGGCCCGCGTGCTCGAGCACCTGGATGTGCTTCGAGACGGCCTGCTTGGAGATGTCGAACGGTTCGGCGAGCTCGTTGACCGTGGCGGGGCCGCGGCTCAGGCGGGCGACGATCCGGCGTCGGACCGGGTCGGCCAGGGCGAGGAACGCCCGGTCGAGCCGGTCGTCCGACAGGGGGTCGACCACCATCGTCTCCAACCGTTCCGTTGATCAACCGATTGATTGATTACAACTGTGCGACCGTGCGTGCGCGATGTCAAGAGCCGACGCCCACCGGCCGGCGGACGGGCGCGGCCGAGGACGACGTCGGGGCGCGACGAAGGCCGGGCCGCACGGACGCCCCCCGCCGAGGGTGTCCGTGCGGCCCGGTGTGCGTGGTGGCCGCTGCGTCAGCCGACCGCGCAGGCCCCGCCGTTCAGCGTGAACGACGAGGGGGCCGTGTTGGTCCCGCCGTGGGACCCGTTGAACCCGATCTGCGTGCTCGCCCCCGGCGCGAGCGAGCCGTTCCACGACTCGTTCGTCAGCGTCACCGCGGAGCCGGACTGGCTGGCCTTGGCCGACCACGCCTGCGTGACCGTCTGGCCGGACGGGAACGTGAACTTCAGCGTCCAGCCGTTGATCGCGCTCGCGGACGTGTTCTTGATCGTGAGGTTCGCCGTGAAGCCGGTGTTCCACTGGTTGACGCCGTACGTCACCGCGCAGGCGGCGGGACCGCTGGTCGGCGTGGGCGTCGGCACCGTCGGGGTCGGGGTCGGGGTCTGTCTCTTAAACACAAATGACGCTTC
>JAEWCA010000214.1 GCA_023390875.1 Actinomycetes bacterium | reverse complement strand
CCCCCCCCCCCCCCCCCCCCCCCCGCCGCCGCCCCCCCCCCCCCCCCCCCCCCCCCCCCCCCGCCGGGTCGCACCGCACGCACCTTGCGTGAGCACCCCCTGATCAGCGTCGATCCCCGCTCGGAGTGACCCCCATGACGGACACGTCAACCCGCCCCACCACCCGAACCCCGTCCGGGTCCGCCCCGCCCGCACCGGCCCCGCGCGCCACCTCGTGGTGGGGCCGGCAGGACATCACGCGCGGCTTCTGGGTCAAGCTCGTGCTGGTCGCCCTCGTCGACGCGCTCGGCGTCTACGGCGTCCTCGCGGCGGGCGCCCAGAAGCAGTGGGGCATCGTCGCGTTCCTCGTGGTCGCGCTCGTCGCCGTCAACGCCGTCTACTTCTCGAAGAAGATGCTGCCGGCCAAGTACCTCGTGCCCGGCCTGCTCTTCCTGCTCGTGTACCAGGTGTTCGTGGTGCTCTACACGGGCTACACCGCGTTCACGAACTACGGCGACGGCCACAACTCGACGCAGGCGGACGCGGTCGAGGCGATCCTCGTGCAGAACGAGGCCCGCCTCCCGGACTCGCCCGCGTACCCCCTCACGGTGATCAGCGACGGCGACCAGCTCGGGTTCGCGGTCGTGGACGGCGACGGCGCCGCCCAGATGGGCACCGCCGAGGAGCCGCTGCACCCCGTCGACGCGCCGGTCGAGAACGGCCACGTCGCGTCCGTGAACGGCTGGATCACGCTGTCGTTCAACGACATCCTCGAGCAGCAGGCCGAGGTCTTCGCGCTGCGCGTCCCGCTCTCGCAGGACCCCAACGACGGCAGCCTGCGCACGCCCGACGGCTCCACCGCCTACGTCTACGGCTCCACGATGGTGTGGGACGAGGAGGCGCAGACGATCACCGACACGTCGCGCGACATCGTCTACACCGCCGACCAGGAGACGGGCACCTTCACGTCGCCCATCGGTGCCCAGCTCGGCACCGGGTGGAAGGTCCGGGTCGGGCTCGACAACTTCACGACCGTGTTCACCGACTCGTCGCTGCGCGGCCCGTTCGTCGGCGTGCTCATCTGGACGTTCGTGTTCGCGATCCTGTCCGTCGCCACGACGTTCGCGTTCGGCCTGTTCATGGCGATCGTGCTCAACCACCCGAAGGTGCGCGGTCGCAAGCTCTACCGCTCGCTGCTCATCGTGCCGTACGCCTTCCCGGCGTTCCTCACGGCCCTCGTGTGGCAGGGCATGCTCAACCGCGACTTCGGGTTCGTGAACCAGACGCTGCTCGGCGGCGCGCACATCCCGTGGCTCACCGACCCCTGGCTCGCGAAGATCTCGGTGCTCGTGGTCAACCTGTGGCTCGGCTTCCCGTACATGTTCCTCATCTGCACGGGTGCCCTGCAGTCGATCCCGTCCGAGCTGTACGAGGCCGGCAAGATCGACGGCGCCCGCCCGTGGCGCCTGTTCCGGTCCATCACGATGCCGCTGCTGCTCGTCTCGACCGCGCCGCTGCTCATCGCGTCGTTCGCGTTCAACTTCAACAACTTCAACGTGATCTACCTGCTCACCGAGGGCGGTCCCGACGACCTGTCGGCGCCGGTCGACGTCGGCGCGACGGACATCCTCATCACGTTCGTGTACCGGCTCGCGTTCGGCGGCGTGAACCGGCAGTACGGCCTCGCCTGTGCCGTCTCCATCCTCATCTTCGCCATCGTCGCCTCGATCTCGGCGATCACGTTCCGCAAGACGCGCGTACTGGAGGACCTGATCTGATGGCTGCCGTCGACACCGCCCTCCCCACCGGCCGGCGCGCCGACAAGACCGTCGGGCTCCCCGGACAGAACGACGTCAACCCGCACGGCGTGCGCTGGTGGCGCGAGCTCGGCTGGCGCCACGTGGTCACGTGGGGTGCGCTCGCGTTCGCGTTCATCCCGATCCTGTACGTCGTCTCGTCGTCGCTGAACCCGACGGGCTCGCTCACGGGATCGAACACGCTGTTCAGCTCGATCTCGTTCGACAACTACGTGGACCTGCTGACCGACCCGGTGCACCCGTACGCGCGGTGGTTCTGGAACACGCTCATGATCGCGACCGTCACGTCGCTCGGCACCGTGCTGATCGGCGCCGCGGCGGCCTACGCCTTCTCGCGGTTCCGGTTCAACGGCCGGCGCGGCGGGCTGCTGTCGCTGCTGCTCGTGCAGATGTTCCCGCAGATGCTCGCGTACGTCGCGATCTTCCTGCTGCTCGTCACGCTCAAGGACGTGTTCCCGGCGATCGGCCTCGGCACGCGCCTGGGCCTGATCCTCGTGTACCTCGGCGGAGCGCTCGGCGTGAACACGTACCTCATGTACGGGTTCTTCAACACGGTGCCGCGCGAGCTCGACGAGGCCGCGAAGATCGACGGTGCGAGCCACGCGCAGATCTTCTTCACGATCATCCTGCGGCTCGTCGCGCCGATCCTCGCGGTCGTCGGCCTGCTGTCGTTCGTCGGGGTGTTCTCCGACTTCCTCATCGCGTCCGTCGTGCTCGTCGACCCGAACAGCCAGACGCTGCCCGTCGGCCTGTACCAGTTCGTCAGCCAGCGGTTCTCCGAGTACTGGGGCGTGTTCGCGGCCGGTGCCGTGCTCGCGGCGATCCCCGTGGTGCTGCTGTTCCAGTTCCTGCAGCGCTACATCGTGTCGGGCCTGACCGCCGGGTCGGTGAAGGGATGAGTCTGCTGGAGCAGCCGCACCACGACGGCTCCGAGCTCTACGTCCCGACCGGCACGCCCGCGCTCGGCGACGTGGTCCCGGTCCGGTTCCGCGTCCCGGCGTCGGGCACCGAGCGGGCCGTGTGGGTCCGCACCGTGCGGGACGCCGAGCCGCGCATGGTCGAGGCGCGCCTCGACCGGTCCGACGAGCACGAGCGCTGGTACGTCGCGGAGATCCCGGTGCACAACCCGGTCACGCAGTACCGCGCGCTGCTGGACGAGCCCGGCGGGTACCGCTGGCTCAACGGGCGCGGCACGCACAGCCGCGACGTCGGCGACGCCGCCGACTTCCGGCTGACCGTGCACGCGCCGGCGCCCGAGTGGACGTCGGACGCGGTCGTGTACCAGATCTTCCCGGACCGGTTCGCGCGGTCGGGGGCCGCGCACGAGACGCCGTCCTGGGCGGAACCCGCCGCGTGGGACGACGAGCCGATCGGCCGTGGCCCGTCGACGCCCGTCCAGCTCTACGGCGGCGACCTGCCCGGCATCGAGCAGCACCTCGACCACCTCGAGCGGCTCGGCGTCGACACCGTGTACCTCACGCCCGTGTTCCCGTCGCGGTCCAACCACCGCTACGACGCCACGAGCTTCGCGCACGTCGACCCGCTGCTCGGCGGCGACGCGGCCCTCGTCTCGCTGAGCGCCGCGCTGCACGCGCGCGGCATGCGGCTCGTGGGCGACTTCACGACGAACCACACCGGCGTCACGCACGAGTGGTTCGAGCACGCGCTGCGCGACCAGAGCTCCGAGGAGGCCGGCTTCTACTACTGGGACAAGGAGACGGACCTCGGCTACGCGGCCTGGCTCGACGTCCCGTCGCTGCCGAAGCTCAACTACGGCGGCGGGTCGCTGGCCCGGCGCATGGTCGACGGGCCGGACTCGGTGATCGGCCGTTGGCTCGAGCCGCCGTTCTCGCTCGACGGGTGGCGCATCGACGTCGCCAACATGACCGGCCGGTACGGGCCCGACGACTTCACGCACGAGGTCGCCCGCATGGTCCGCCGGACGATGACGGTCGCGAACCCGGACGCGGTGCTGGTCAGCGAGCACTTCCACGACGCCGGCCCCGACCTGTCCGGCGACGGCTGGCAGGCCAACATGAACTACTCCGCGTTCACCAAGCCGCTGTGGACGTGGCTCGTGGACCCGGCGACGACGCTCGACTTCCTCGGCATCCCGACGACGATCCCGCGCCGCGGCGGCCGCTCGGTGGTCGACACCATGCGGGAGTTCGACTCGACCGTGCCGTGGAAGGTCACCGCGCGGCAGTGGAACATGCTCGGCTCGCACGACACGCCGCGCCTGCGGACCGTCGTCGGCGACCCCGCGCTCGTGGGCGTGGCCGCCGGGCTGCTGTTCACCTACCCGGGCACGCCCGCGCTGTTCGCGGGCGACGAGGGCGGCGCGACCGGCACCAACGGCGAGCACGGGCGCGTCCCGATGCCGTGGGACCAGATCGCCGCGGGCGGCGGCGACCGGTGGGACGCGTCGACGTTCGAGCTGTACCGCGGGCTCATCGCGCTGCGCCGGTCGAGCCGCGCGCTGCGCGAGGGCGGCCTGCGGTGGGCGGTCGTCGAGGACGACGCGCTCGCGTTCCTGCGCGAGACGGCCAACGAGCGGGTGCTCGTCGTCGCCGCCCGTGCGCCGTGGGCCGGGGCACGCCTGCCGCGGCACCTGCTCGCCGGCGAGGTCGCCGAGCGGCTGTACGGCGACGCGGTCCTCGGGATCCGTCCGGACGGGCTGCACGTCGGCGGCGACGGGCCGGGTGTGCAGGTGTGGCGCCTGGCATGACCGACCACCTCGTCACGCAGGCCGACCTGGTGCGGGACCTGCGTGCGCTCGGGCTGGCCGCGGGGTCGGTGGTGCTGGTGCACGCGAGCCTGTCGCGGCTCGGCGCCGTGGTCGGCGGCGAGCAGGCCGTCGTCCTCGCGCTCGAGGAGGTGCTCGGCCCGGACGGCACGATCGTCGTGCCCACCCAGTCGTGGCACCTGTGCGACCCCGCGTACCTGGGCGACCCGGGCGTGCCGCCGGACCGGTGGGACGACGTGCGCGCCGCGCTGCCCGCGTACGACCCGGCGTGGACGCCGACCCGCACGATGGGTGCGGTCGCGGACGCGGTCCGGACG
>JAEWCA010000042.1 GCA_023390875.1 Actinomycetes bacterium | reverse complement strand
GTCCAGGACTGGCCGGGCCGCACGGGCCTGTGGCACGTCGGCATCCCGCCGTCGGGCCCGATGGACGACCTGTCGTTCCGGCTCGGCAACCGGGCGCTCGGCAACCCCGAGGGCGCACCGGGCCTGGAGTGCACGATGGCCGGTCCGGAGCTGCGGTTCGTCACGCCCGTGACGGTCATAGTGACGGGCGCCCCGACGCCGGTGACGCTCGACGGCGCGCCGGTCCCGCAGTGGGAGCCGGTGGACGTCCCCGCGGGCGGCGTGCTCGCGATCGGCACCCCGACGGCGGGCATGCGCACGTACCTGCTGGTCCGCGGCGGTCTCGACGTGCCGCGCGTGCTCGGCTCGGCGTCGACGTTCGACCTCGGCCGGATCGGCGGCGCGACGGGCGTCCCGCTGCGGCCCGGTGACCTGCTGGGCCTCGGCACGGACGCGGACGGCGACGCGCGGGCGGTCCCGGTGCAGGACCGTCCGACGATCACCGGCTCGTGGCTCGTCGGCGCGCTCGAGGGCCCGCACGCGGCGCCCGAGTTCTTCACGCCCGACGACGTCGCCGAGTTCTACGCCGCTACCTGGTCGGTGCACTTCAACTCGGCGCGCACGGGCGTCCGGCTCGTCGGTCCGAAGCCGTCGTGGGCGCGCAGCGACGGCGGGGAGGCGGGCCTGCACCCGTCGAACATCCACGACACGCCGTACGCGGTCGGCGCGGTCGACTACACGGGCGACCTGCCGATCCTGCTCGGTCCCGACGGTCCGAGCCTCGGCGGGTTCACGTGCCCGGCGACGGTCGCCCTCGGCCAGCTGTGGAAGCTCGGGCAGCTCCGCCCGGGCGACGAGGTGCGGTTCGTGCCCGTCGACGAGCCGCAGGCCGACGCGCTGCGGCGGCGTCCCACCACGACCCCGGTGCCGAGCCGCACCGCGCACGACGACGGCGGCGTCCTCGCCCGTCGGGAGGGCGACGCGCTCGTCACGTACCGCCGCAACGGCGACGACAACCTGCTGGTCGAGTACGGCGAGATGCGCCTCGACCTGGCCTCCCGGATGCGGGTGCACGCGCTCGCCGACGCGGTGCAGCAGCGCGTCGACCACGACGGGCTGCGCGGGGTCGTCGACGTGACGCCCGGCATCCGCTCGCTCCAGCTGCACGTCGACCCGGACGCGCTCTCCCTGCGCAGGGCGCTCGACCTGGTGCAGGAGATCGAGGGGACGCTGCCGTCGACGACCGACCTGGTGGTGCCGAGCCGCACGGTCCACCTGCCGCTGTCGTGGGACGACCCGGCGACCCGCGAGGCCATCGAGCGGTACATGGCGGGCGTGCGCGACGACGCCCCGTGGTGCCCGTGGAACATCGAGTTCATCCGCCGCATCAACGGCCTCGACTCGGTCGACGACGTCCACCGCACCGTCTTCGACGCGTCGTACCTGGTCATGGGCCTCGGCGACGTGTACCTGGGCGCCCCGGTCGCGACGCCGCTCGACCCCCGGCACCGGCTCGTCACCACCAAGTACAACCCGGCCCGCACGTGGACCCCGCAGAACGCGGTCGGCATCGGCGGCGCGTACCTGTGCATCTACGGCATGGAGGGCCCGGGCGGCTACCAGTTCGTCGGCCGGACCGTCCAGGTGTGGGACACGTACGCCCGGCACCGTCCGTTCGAGCCGGGCACCCCGTGGCTGCTGCGGTTCTTCGACGTGATCCGCTGGTACCCGGTCGGCGCCGACGAGCTGCTCGACATGCGTGCCGACATGGCCGCGGGCCGGCTCGACGTCCGCATCGAGGACGGCACGTTCTCCCTGGCCGAGCACGAGCGGTTCCTGGCCGCGAACTCGGGCTCGATCGCCGACTTCCAGCGGCGCCAGTCGCTGGCGTTCGGCGCGGAGCGCTCCGCGTGGGAGGCGGCGGGCGAGTTCGACCGACGGGACCCGGAGCCCGTGCTCGCCGCCACCGGCGACGCCGAGGTCCCCGACGGCTGCGAGGGCGTCGAGGCGCCGTTCGTCGCGACCGTGTTCCGGGTCGACGTGCGGCCCGGCGACGTCGTCGAGCCCGGTCAGCAGCTGCTCGCCCTGGAGGCCATGAAGATGGAGGCGCCCGTCACGGCCACGGTGGGCGGCACGGTGCTCGACATCGTCGTCACCCCCGGCGACCAGGTGGGCCCGGGCCAGGTGCTCGTCGTCGTGCAGCCCGAGGAGGTCGCGACCGCCGCGTAGCCGGACCCGTCACACCTTCGCGCGCACCCGCCGGGGCAGCGGCGGCGCGGCCGCCTCGAGCAGCTGGGTCGCCGTCAGCTCGTCGACGACGAGGTCCGTGACGACCCCGGCGCGCAGCGCGGCGAGCAGGGGCGCGACCTTGTTGTCGCCCGCGACGACGCACACGCGCCGGGGCACGTGCTGCAGCTCGTCGGGCGTCGGGCCGGTCGCACGTTCGTTCAGGTGGACGTCCTGCCACGACCCGTCGGCGCGCAGGAACACGGTGCAGACGTCGCCGACCACGCCTTCCTCGTGCAGCAGCCTGACGTCGGCGTCGTCGAGGTAGCCGGCCGAGTACACGTGCGACGGCACGGCACCGGCGACGGCCCCGACGGAGAACACGGCGATGTCGGCCCGGCGCTGCATGTCGAGCACACGCTTGACGGACCGTTCGCGCCACATCGCGGCCTTGGTGTCGGGGTAGTCGAAGAACGCGGGCACCGAGAAGTGGTGCACGGCGGCGCCGAACGCCGTGCCGAACGACGAGATGAGGTCGCTCGCGTACTCGATGCCCGACGTGCGCATGTTGGCGGCGCCGTTGAGCTGCACGACGGCCGACCCGCGCGTGGGCTTGGGGGCGAGGTAGCGGGACACGGCCGCGAGGGTCGTCCCCCAGGCCACGCCCATGACCATGTCGGAGTCGAACCAGGACGACAGCAGGCGGGCCGCGGTCATGGACACCTGGTCGAGCCGTTCGATGTGCGACGCGGAGTCGGGGACGGGCACCACGTACGTGTCGATGCCGAACGTCGCGGCGACCGACCGCCCGAGCCCGGGTGCACGCGTGCTCGCGGGGCGCAGCGTGATCTCGACGAGCCCGGCCTGCCGGGCGCGCTTGATGAGCCGTGACACCGTGGAACGCGACGTGCCGAGGTGCCGCGCGATGACCTCCATCTTGAGGTCCTGCAGGTAGTACATCGACGCCGCCCGCAGGACGTCCTGCTCACGCTCCACGTACATGCGGACCACCCCCCGGTGCCGGCTGCCGGTGCACGTTCGTGCAGCCCGGTTGCGCGTTTGTTCGCCTCATGACGACCATAGCGAGCACGTGTGGAAGACAGCGACACGTAGCGGACGAATCACCCGGGGGACTGCACATGCGCACAGCACCGTTGACGGCACAGGGACGACAGGACGCGCTCGACGCGCTGCGGGCCAGCGCGGACCGCGGCAGCGAGCTGGACGTGCTCGTCGTCGGCGGTGGCGTCACGGGTGCCGGCATCGCGCTCGACGCCGTCAGCCGCGGCCTCTCGACCGCGATCATCGAGGCGCAGGACTGGGCCAGCGGCACGTCGAGCCGGTCCAGCAAGCTCGTGCACGGCGGCCTGCGCTACCTGCAGATGCTCGACTTCCACCTGGTCCGCGAGGCCCTCACCGAACGCGACCTGCTGATCACCCGGCTCGCCCCGCACCTGGTCAAGCCGGTGTCGTTCCTGTACCCGCTCGAGAACCGCGTCTGGGAGCGGGCCTACGTCGGCGCCGGCGTCGCGCTCTACGACACGCTCGCCACCGTGTCCGGCTCGAAGCGGGCCATGCCGATCCACCGGCACCTCACGCGCAAGGGCATGGAGCGCCGGTTCCCGGACCTGCGGCACGACGCCGCGATCGGCGCCGTGCAGTACTGGGACGCGAGCGTCGACGACGCCCGGCTCGTCGAGACCCTCGTCCGCACGGCCGTCTCGTACGGCGCGCACGCCGCCTCGCGCACGCAGGTGGTGGGCCTCCAGACGACGACGGGCGGCGCGGTCACCGGCGCCGAGCTCGTCGACCTCGAGACGGGCGACCGCCTCGACGTCCGTGCGCGGCACGTCATCAACGCGACCGGCGTGTGGACCGAGCAGACCGAGTCGCTCGCCGGCTCCGAGGGCGGGCTGCGCGTGCTCGCCAGCAAGGGCATCCACATCGTCGTCCCGCGCAGCCGCATCGCCGGCGACACGGGCCTGATCCTGCAGACCGAGAAGTCGGTGCTGTTCATCATCCCGTGGTCCCGGTACTGGGTGATCGGCACCACCGACACCCCGTGGGAGCAGGAGCTCACGCACCCCGTCGCGACGAGCGCCGACATCGACTACGTCATCGAGCACGCCAACGCGGTGCTGTCCCGGCCGATCAGCCGCGAGGACGTCATCGGCACGTGGGCGGGCCTGCGGCCGCTGCTGCAGCCGCACGTCAAGGAGGGCACGTCGTCCGCGAAGGTGTCCCGCGAGCACACCGTCGCGGCACCCGCCCCCGGGCTCACCGTCATCGCGGGCGGCAAGCTCACCACGTACCGCGTCATGGCGAAGGACGCCGTCGACTTCGCGATCGGGTCGCGCGCGACGAGCCTGCCGTCCATCACGCACGACCTGCCGCTCGTCGGCGCCGAAGGGCTCCAGGTGTTCCAGCGGCAGGCCCGCGCGATCGGTGCCCGGTACGGGTGGGACCGGCCCCGCATGGACCACCTGCTGCACCGGTACGGGTCGCTGCTCGGCGAGATCATCGACCTCGTCGACGCCACGCCGTCGCTCGCGAACCCGCTCAAGGGCGCGCCCGCGTACATCGGCGCCGAGATCGTCTACGCCGCGAGCCACGAGGGTGCGCTGCACCTCGACGACGTCCTCATGCACCGCACCCGGCTCAACTACGAGCAGGCCGACAAGGGCGTGGGTGCGCTCGACGAGATCGCCGACCTCGTCGGTCCCGTGCTCGGCTGGGACGAGCGCACCCGCAGCCGCGAGATCGAGGCGTACACCGCGCGGGCCGAGGCCGAGGAGGCCGCCGCGCTGCAGCCCGACGACGCCGCCGCCGAGCGCGTCCGCCTGCGCGCCGTCGACCTCGCACCCCTGCAGCCCCTCGGCGACACCGTGGGTGCCGGCACGAAGCCGGGATCCCCGGCGGGACGCGGCTCGTCCGGGCCCGTCGGCACCTGAGGGCAGCGGGAACCACCGAAGACCCCCCGCGCCCCGTCGCGGGGCGCACGTGACAACGACGTCAACAGAAGGGGTAGCTCGTGGACACACTCATGTCCCACGCGTTCGTCTCCGAGATCCTCGGCACCGGGATGCTGGTCCTCCTCGGTACCGGTGTGGTGGCGAACGTGATCCTCCCGGTGAACAAGGGCTTCAACGGCGGCTGGCTCCTCATCAACTTCGGATGGGGCATCGCCGTGTTCGCCGGTGTCTACACCGCCTACAAGTCCGGTGCGCACCTCAACCCCGCCGTCACGCTCGGCCTGCTCGCGGCCGACGCACCGTTCGCCACCCTCACCGGCCCAGGCGGCGACGTCACGGCCACCATCAACCCGACGGTCGGCAACGCCGCCTGGTACATCCTCGCCGAGTTCATCGGGGCGTTCATCGGCGCCGTGCTCTGCTACCTCGCCTACAAGAAGCACTTCGACGAGGACGCCGACCCCGGCGTCAAGCTCGCGGTGTTCTCGACCGGTCCCGCGATCCGCTCCTACACGTGGAACCTCGTCACCGAGATCATCGGCACGTTCGTCCTCGTCTTCGTCGTCATCGCGTTCGGCAAGACCCCGTCGGGCCTCGGCCCGCTCGCCGTCGCGCTGCTCGTGGTCGGCATCGGCGCGAGCCTCGGTGGCCCCACCGGCTACGCCATCAACCCGGCCCGTGACCTCGGCCCGCGCATCGCGCACTTCGTGCTGCCGATCCGCGGCAAGGGCTCGAGCGACTGGTCGTACTCGTGGGTGCCGGTGCTCGGCCCCGTCATCGGCGGCGTGCTCGCCGGCCTCGCCGGCGCGGCCTACACCGGCTGACCCGCACCCCCGTACGCAGACCCCGGAAGGAACGAGACCGCACCATGCCCGACACCCAGTACGTCCTCGCCATCGACCAGGGCACGACGAGCTCCCGCGCGATCGTCTTCGACCACGGCGGGCAGATCGTGTCCGTCGGCCAGAAGGAGCACGAGCAGATCTTCCCCAGGGCCGGGTGGGTCGAGCACGACCCCGAGGAGATCTGGACGAACATCCGCGAGGTCGTCGGCCTCGCCCTGACCCGCGCGAACCTCACGCACCGCGACCTCGCGGCCGTCGGCATCACCAACCAGCGCGAGACGGCGGTGGTCTGGGACCGCACCACCGGCAAGCCGGTGTACAACGCGATCGTCTGGCAGGACACGCGCACGGCCAAGATCGCCGACGAGCTGGGGGCGCTCGGCGGCGGCGCGGAACGGTACAAGGACCGGGTCGGCCTGCCGCTCGCGACGTACTTCTCCGGCCCGAAGGTCAAGTGGATCCTGGACAACGTCGACGGCGCCCGCGAGAAGGCCGAGCGCGGCGACCTCGCGTTCGGCAACACCGACGCGTGGGTGCTGTGGAACATGACCGGCGGCGTCGACGGCGGCGTGCACGTCACCGACGTCACGAACGCGTCGCGCACGATGCTCATGAACCTCGACAGCCTGTCGTGGAACGAGGAGATCGCCGGCGAGATGGGCATCCCGGTGTCGATGCTCCCCGAGATCCGCTCGTCGTCCGAGGTGTACGGGACGGGCCGCGAGGGCGGCATGGTGCCGGGCGTGCCGATCGCGGGCATCCTCGGCGACCAGCAGGCCGCGACGTTCGGGCAGGCGTGCTTCGAGGTCGGCCACGCGAAGAACACGTACGGCACGGGCAACTTCATGCTGCTCAACACCGGCACGTCACCGGTCCCGTCGAAGAACGGGCTGCTCACGACGCTCTGCTACAAGATCGGCGACGCCCCCGCCGTCTACGCGCTGGAGGGGTCCATCGCCGTGACGGGCTCCCTGGTGCAGTGGCTGCGCGACAACCTCGGGATCATCAGCTCCGCGCCCGAGATCGAGGAGCTCGCGAAGACCGTCGAGGACAACGGCGGCGCGTACTTCGTGCCGGCGTTCTCGGGCCTGTTCGCGCCGTACTGGCGGTCCGACGCGCGCGGTGCGCTCGTCGGGCTCACCCGGTACGTCAACAAGGGCCACATCGCCCGGGCCGCGCTGGAGGCCACCGCCTTCCAGACGCGCGAGGTGCTCGACGCCATGAACGCCGACTCCGGGGTGGACCTCACCGAGCTGAAGGTCGACGGCGGCATGGTCGCCGACGAGACGCTCATGCAGTTCCAGGCCGACATCCTCGGCGTCGACGTCGTCCGCCCCAAGGTCGCCGAGACGACCGCCCTCGGCGCCGCGTACGCCGCGGGCATCGCCGTCGGGTTCTGGTCCGGCGAGCAGGACGTCATCGACAACTGGGCCGAGGACAAGCGCTGGTCGCCCTCGATGGACACCGGCGAGCGCGACCGGCAGTACCGGCTCTGGAAGAAGGCCGTGACGAGGACCTTCGACTGGGTGGACGACGACGTGAGCTAGGGGCCGCTCACGCCCGAGGGCCGGAGCGCGCACCGAGGGGACGCTGCGCACCGGCGAACGACGGAGGCCGGGTGCTGGGCACGTGCACCCGGCCTTCGCCGTGCTCAGATGACCGACGCCGGGTCCTGCGCGTCGGGGTCCTGCGCGTCGGGGTCCGCCGCCTCGGGGTCCGCCGCCTCGGGGTCCCCCCCCCCGCGCCGCCCCGGCCTAAACCCGAAACGCAAAAT
>JAEWCA010000510.1 GCA_023390875.1 Actinomycetes bacterium | reverse complement strand
GCCCCATCCTGCCCCGCGCCGGGCGCCCCGGGGCCACGTCCCGTCGTGCGGATCCTCACGTCGTCCGGCGCCACGCGCGCCGCTTCCGGCGACGACGGCAGCACGCGGCAGGCGGCCTGACCAGCATCGTCGCCTGGATCCCGTGAGCGCGCACGACTCGCGCGGCCGGTGCGGCACTACGGTGCGGGCATGAACCTCGAGGTCACCGACGAACCCGCCGGCCCGCTCATCGCGCGGGGCCGCGAGGCGACGGTCCACGCCCTGGGTACCGACCGTGTGCTGCGGCGGTACGACGACGGCCGCGACGTGACCGCCGAGGTCACCGTGATGCGGCACGTCGCGCGGCACGGCGTCCCGGTGCCGACCGTCCACGCCGTGCAGCTCGACGCCGCCGGTCGCCCCGTCGCGATGGTGCTCGACCGTGTCGAGGGGCCGACGCTCGTCGAGGCCGGGCTGCGCGGCTCCGTCGACGCCGCGGGCGTCGGCACGACGCTCGCAGACCTGCACGCCGTGCTGCACCGCGTCCCCGTCGAGGGCCTGCCGCGGCTCGCCGAGCCGCCCGTCCGGGAGCCCGGCCACGTGGTCGTGCACCTCGACCTGCACCCGGCCAACGTCATGCTCACCGACGGCGGCCCGGTGCTCATCGACTGGTCGATCGCCCGCACCGGTCCGGCGACGCTCGACACCGCGATGACCGCGCTCACGCTCGCCGGGGCGGTGGTCGCCGGCGTGCCGACCGACGCGGGCGACGTCGCCCGCCTCGACATCTCGCGGACGTTCGTCGCCGACGTCCTGCACGCGTACCTCGCGGCGCTGCCCGTGCCGCCGACGCCGTCGCTGGAGCGCGCAGCCGCGGTGCTCGACATGGTCGGGGCCCAGCCGCCGCACGTCGTCCGGGCGGCGCTCGCCCTGGTCCGGGACGCGCTGGGCGCCGAGGGGTAGCTACCCGCGGGCCTCCAGCACGGCCATGAACGCGCGCATCCACTCCGGGTGGTCCGGCCACGCGCGGCCGGACACGAGGTTGCCGTCGACGACCGCCCCGCCGTTCTCGAAGACGCCGCCGCCCAGCTCGACGTCGACCTTGAGCTCCGGGTACGCGGACGACGTGCGGCCCTTGAGGACCCCGGCCGCGGCGAGCAGCATCGGCCCGTGGCACAGGGCCGCGACGGGCGCGTCGTGGTCGAAGAAGTACCGGACGATCCGCTGCGCGTCCTCGTCGTTGCGGATGAACTCCGGCGCCCGCCCGCCGGGGACGACCGCCGCGACGTAGTCGGCCGGGTTCACGTCCCGGAACGCGACGTCGGCGTCCCACGTGTGGCCGAGCTTCTCGGTGTACGTGTCGAACCCGTCCACGAAGTCGTGGACGACGAACTGGAGCTTCTTCTTCTCGGGTGCCGCGATGTCGACGTCGTACCCGGCCTCGCGGAGCCGCTGGTACGGGTAGAAGACCTCGAGGGTCTCCGCCGCGTCGCCGGTCAGGATGATCACCTTCGCCATGTCGTCTCCCAGGGTCGCCGCAACGCTCCCGTTCTACGCCCGGCGCGCGACCCCGTCGAGCCGGTCTGTCAGGCGTTCGGGTCGCGCTGGGCCTGGAGGGCGTCGTAGTCGGCCCGCAGGCCGTCGAGGCGGGCGCGCTCCGCGGTGGCGGCGGCCTCCGCGGCGGTGATCGCCGCCTCGCGGGCGGGCAGCTCGACGTCGTCGCGGGCCAGCAGACCGGCGGCCGTCGCGAGCGTCTGCTCGGCGGGGGCCATCGGCAGCTCCGTGCCGTCCCACCAGCGCCACGACAGGCGCAGCCGCGACCGGCGGTCCTCCGACATGGCCGCGACCTCCGCGACCTTCTCCTCGTACAGGCGGCGGTAGTCGGCGAGCGCGGCGACGTCCGCGGCGTACTGCGCGCGGTTCGTCGCGTTCGTCTGCTCGACGTCGACGGCGGCCGCGTACGCCGCCTCGAGGTCGGTCCGCATCGTCTCCATCTGGGTCTCGAACCCGGTGTGCACGGCGACGAGCGCCGCCCGGTCGGCCACGAACCGCGCGTACACCGCCTCGAGCGCCGGCGGCAGGCCACCGTCACGCCACACCTGCGTGCCGACGTACGCGAACAGCTCCGTCGGGCGGTTCTCCTGATGGGTCCCGACCGAGCCGGCGATCTGCTGCTGCACCGGGGCGTCGGGTCCGAGCGCCGCGACCTCCGCCTCGAGCAGCGGCGTGATCTCGGTCTGCTCGGCGGGCGTGAGCCGGTTCCACGCCGCGTGCAGGGTCTCGTGCGCGACGGTCTCGACCACGAAACCGCGCAGACGAGCGTCCGCCGGCACGTACACGACGATCCTCTCGTCGCCCGGCTGGTAGCAGCCCACCGCTCCCTCGTGCGCCGCGGGCTCGAGGGGGTGCCCGTCGTCGCACCGGCCCGCGAACGCCGCCGCGTCGAGCAGCTCCGGGCGGGCGCCGTACAGGAGGTTCCGGCCCTCCTCGGACAGGTGCGCCTCGTCCGCGAGCGCGACCACCTCGGCGGACGGCTTCGGCACCGGGCGCAGGCCGGGGGACAGCTCGACGCCGAGCACGGACTCGGCGGTGTCCACGACGCGCGTCGGGAGATGGGAGAAGCCGTCGGTCAACCACCACGTGCCGCCGAGCCCGACGAGCAGCACGAGGAGCACCACCGGGGCGACGGGACGCGACCGGCGGGCGGGGAGCGGCGCGTGGAGCTGCGCTCCGGGCGGCGACCGCCAGCCCGTGGGCTCGACGGCGCGGCCGGCC
>JAEWCA010000496.1 GCA_023390875.1 Actinomycetes bacterium | reverse complement strand
TCCGGGGGCAGCGGCAGGGCTCTAGGCGGTCGCGCGCCTGCGCTGCCGGGCGACGACCACCGCGCCCGTGCCGATGAGCAGCACGGCGGCGGCGCCCCCGGCGAGCGGGAGCACGTCCGTGCCCGTCGCCGACAGGCCGCCGGCAGCGGTCGACGTGCCGGACGCCGCGGACGTGAGCCCGCCTGCGGCGGTGCCGGTGCCGGCCGCCGGGACGACGACGGTCTGCGTGGACGAGACGCCACCGGCCGTGACCGTGACGTCGTAGACGCCGGGCACCGAGATCGCGATGTTCGCGTCCACCGAGCCGTCGGCGTTGATCGGGACCTGGGCCGACTTCGTGCCGCTGATGCTGATGGCGCTGTCGGGCGTCGCCGGGTTGCGCGAGGTCACCGTGACGAGGGCGGTGGCCCCGGGCGTCGGGATGAACCCCGTGCACGTGATCGTGAACGTGATGCCCTGCTGGGTGATGATGATGTTGATCGTGCACGTGATCACCGTGGGCGGGTAGGCCGCCGACGCCGCGGCCGCGGGGGCCAGGGCCAGTGCCGCTGCCGTGGCAGCGGTCGCGAGAATGCGTGCTTTCATGGCAACCCCCCAGTTGCGCGTGCTACGAGAAAGACGAGCCCGTTGCGCTGTGCCAGATTCCTCACGATAGCGACGGCCGTCGAGAGCGCACACCCTGGCAACCGGACCAGGTCGCGGCGGTGCGTGAGTTATGACACGAGTGAAACGATTGCGTGACCGTGCGCTGCGAGAACGCCGTGAAAGCCGCTACCCGCCCGTTTTGACATTTCTCACGATGTGGACGATCCGCCGCAGCGCGACGCGGTGACCACGGGCGCCGGGCCCTGCACCGTGGGCGTCGACCGCACCACCGGGACGCCCTGCTGACCGGGACCGGAGACGATCTGCACGCCGAGCGTGAACGACGCGCCCGGGGTCAGCTTCACCGTCCGCGCCCCCACCGCCAGGTCGTCGTGGAACTGCGAGAACAGGCCCGGTTCGCCCGCGCTGACGGTGCTCGTCGTGATCGACCCGCCCGTCGGGGCGTACACGATCACGTTCGTCCAGATCTCGCCGGGCGGAGCGATGCCCGCCGCACGTCCCGTGAGGTAGTCCGGCAGGTTCGCCGCGTCGGCGGGCGCCGTCGAGGTCAGCGTCAGGCTCAGGTCCATGGTCTGGGAGCCGTCGGGCCGGCACGCCGTCTGCGTGAGCGTGATCTCAGGCCGCAGAAAGTAGCCCATCTTGTCGGCGTTCGCGTCCTGCAGGTAGACGCCGACCACCGGTGACGCGCCCTGGTGGCCCCTGAGCTCGCCCGCCAGGACGGTCCCGCTGAGCAGCAGCTGCTCGGACGGGTCGGCCGACCAGACGTCCAGCCGGCCGTCCCGCGCCGCGGTCGCGAGCGCCTCGATCAGCTTCGGCGAGCCGCCGACACCGCTGGTCAGGGTGTCGAACACCGTGCGTGCGGAGGACGCGAAGAACGCGTCCTGGGCCCGGATGTCGTCCGTCTCGAGATAGATCTGGTGCAGGAGCAGGTCCTCGGCGTTGTCGGCGCTCAGCGTGCGTCCGTCGGCCAGCGTCACCGGGCCCGTCGCGCCCAGCACGTCCGCGAGCGCACCCGGGTCGACGGACAGCACGCCGTCGACGTCCCCGCCGACCGTCCGCGCCCAGATCGCGCGCGCGAGCTGCCCGGTGCGCGGGAAGTCCGGGGTGAGGGTCACGTCCAGCATCGACTCGCCGAAGTGGGGCCCGAACAGCGCCACCTCGCCGTCGCTCAGCGCGAGCGGCGGCTCGGCCAGCCCGTTGAGGGTGTTGCCCGCGTGCTCGTCGGCGATCTCGACCCGCCCGTCGTCGGCCGTCAGCAGCAGCACCGACCCCGGGATGCCTCCGGTCGCCCGTGGCTCGGCGTTGTTCTGGACCAGCAGCAGGTAGCGCCGGGGCCCGTCCGCGCCGAGCATCGGCGGCAGGAGCCGGACGGCCCGGGACGCCGTGGCCGTCGTCTGCGCCACGTCCGCCACCTGCGAGCGCAGCTCGGTGACGGGCGCCGCGACGAGCGTGAGGAGCCGGTCGGTGTCGATCGCCGCGAGCCGGTCCTGGGCGGCCGAGACGGCCACGTCGGCCGCCACGACCTGCGGTGCCACGTCCGCGAGGGGCTCGAGGTCGATCCGACCGTCGACCGGTGCGAGCGTGCCCGGGTCGATCACGCGCGTCGCGTCGACGAGCGCCGGCAGCGCGCTCGTCGCGAGGTCGTCGACCACGTGCGACACCGTCTGGACGGCCCGCGCGTTCGGTCCGACCCAGGGCAGCGCACCGACGACGCTCCACTGCACGCCCGTCGTCGCGGCCCGGGCGGCGGCGGCGTGCCGTTGCAGGTCCCGGACGGTCGACTGCGACCGGTCGACCTCGCCCGCCTGGACCTGGGTGCGCAGCGCGACGACGTCGTCGGCCGACGCCTGGAGCTCGTCACGTGCGGTCAGCGCATTCGCGCCGACCCAGGCCGCGCACACCACGACCACCACCACGACCGCCGCGGCAGTCACGACGCCCCACAGCACCAGGCGTCGGCCGGTCGCCCGGCGACGAGCCTTCCGTCGGCGCACCTCGGAGTCGGGATGCTGCGGCGGCCGTGCGGGCACCACCACCGACGCCCACTGCTCGCCCCATCGCGGATCTGTCACGTCAGGCCCCCGTCTGTCGTGTGGGTCCGATGCTAACCACGCCGACCGCGTCAGGGTCGGCCGACGTCACCCGTGCCCGAGGAACACCTCCGCGCACACGAGGTCGTCGCCGTCGCGGACGCACCCGACACCGAGCCGGTCGAGGTCCGGGGCCAGCAGGTTCGCCCGGTGCCCCGGGGAGTCGAGCCACAGCGCGACGACCCGCCGGGCGGTCCCGGCGCCGCGGCTGAGGTTCTCGGCCGCGACCGACGACCCGCAGGCGTCGAGCACCTCGTCGAGCGGCGCGTGCTCGAGGGACTCACCGACGAGCGCACCCGCGCGGGCGACGGCCTGGTCCGCCGCGCAGCCCGACCACGTGAGCGCCGGCAGGCCCGCGTCGGCGCGGGCGTCGTTGGTGCCGACG
>JAEWCA010000368.1 GCA_023390875.1 Actinomycetes bacterium | reverse complement strand
CGCCGGCCGTGCGCCCGCAGGACGGCCGGCGCGCGCGGCCCTACGCGAAGGCCGGCGTCCGCACGTCGGTGCCGGTCGCGGGCAGCAGGTGGCCGGCGTCGCCGAAGAACGGGTTGCTGTGCCGGGCCCGGATGCGGGGGTCGAGCCGGACCCCCGCCATGACCTGCGCGGTGTCGAGCATGTGCGTCACCGAGTACGAGGCGAGCTCGTCGAAGTACGCCTGCCGCAGCGCCAGGTACGCGTTGGCGAACAGGCTGATCGCCTCCGCCTCGGTCGGGTCCGTCATGAGGACGGGCACGTCCGGCACGACCGCCCCTTCCGTCATGAGGTCCGCGAACAGCTGCCCGTGCACCCCGCGGTGGCCGACGACGATCCGCGCCGGGTGCAGGTTGCCGTGCAGCGCGCTGCCGTCCTCGACGAGGTCGGGCGAGTAGACGATGCCGGCGCCGTCGTGCCGTTCGCGCATGCGCGCCGTGAACCCCACCGGCACCGTCGACCGCACCACGACCGTCACCCACGGGTTGGCCGAGAGCACCCGGCCGATGACGTCCTCGACCCGCGAGGCGTCGACGCGGTGCGTCTGCTGGTCGACGTCCGTGGGGGTCGCGACGACGACGAGGTGCGCGTCCACGAACACCGTCTCGTCCGTCGTGGCGGTGAGCGAGAGCGGCACGTGACGCAGGAAGTCGTCGAGCTCGACGTCCGCGAACGGTGCCCGCCGCTGGTTGAGGAGGTCCACCTTGCGGCGGTCGGGGTCCACGACGACGACGTCGTGGTGCTGCGCGAGCACGACCGCGTTGGACAGGCCGGCGTGGTCGAGGCCGACGACGACGATGTTCACCGGGCCACCACCTCCGCGTGCGCGGCCGGCTCGGCCGACACGGTGGCCGGCTGCAGCACGCCGCGGACACGGGCGACCGCGGCGGCACCGGTCGTGACGACGAGGACGAGCGCGACGACGGGCCAGGCGATGTCGAGGGACACGCCGAGCGCCGTGGCCCACGCGCCGCCCAGGAGGGCGAGGAGGGGGGTGGTGCCGTGCATGACTGCTCCTTGGTGGCAGGACGAGCTGACGGCTCACACTCGCCCCGCACGGCGGTCCCCCCAGGCCCCGGGCGGCGCGCTGAGTGCCGAGGGCCGTCCCGGTGGGTGCCGACCGACCGGCTCTGCGTGGCGCCGACCCGGTGGACTGCCCGCCACCGTCAGGGAGCCGGGGGCGGGCTCCACGACCACTCGCCGTCGAACGACTCCCGGGCGGTGCCGCCGCCGTCCCGCGCCCCCGTGACCTCGCGCGGCTCGACCGCGCCCGGCCACCACGCGACGAAGAACCCGTCGGTGACGGTCGCCTCGACCGTCGACCCGTCGACCAGCCGCACCTGGACCGACCGCACGTCGGGAGCGGCCCGCCCGAGCACCGCGCTCCACGAGCCGTCGGCACCGCTGCGGTACGTGCCTCTCTCCGCGAGGGTGAGCCCACCGGCCGGCGGGTCGGGGTACCCCTCGTTGCTCGACATCGACGACCACCCGCCGGGTTGCGGCCCCCCGGACTCGAAGCCGCCCCCGCCGTGGCGGGCGTGGGCGCTCGAGAACTGCAGGGCCGGCCCGACGAGACAGAACTTGACCCACTCGTCGGACGCGACGACCGTGAACGCGTTCGGCCCCCGTTCCTCCGACAGGACGGGCTGCAGCGGGCCGCCCGAGTCGGTCGGGGACTCGTGCTCCACCACCGTGTGCCCCACGACGGTGGGCTCGTTCCCCAGCCGCGCGCAGTCGGCACCGTTCGTCGCGAGGGTCGCGGCGTCGACGGCCCGCGGCTCCGCGCTCCAGCCGCCGAACGCGGCCCGGTCGGTCGGGGACGGCAGCGTCAGCCCGACGACCGTCAGGGCGGCGGCGCTCGCGGCGGCCAGCCCCCAGCCCATCGCCGGCCGGGCGAGGCGTCGCCGAGGGGGCGCCCACGGTTCGTCGAGCCGCGCGAACGTCGCACGCCGGGCGTCGTCGAGACCCGCAGGGTCGACGGGGGTGGCCGGGGCGTGCCGGGTCAGCAGGTCGGTGTCGGTCATGGTCAGCCCCTCGTGGTCGTGGCGGACGCGATCACGGTCACGGGGGGGCGTCGAACGGCCGGCGACGGCCGGTTCGTCCGGGACGCCGAGCGCTGCGTCGAGCCGGCGCCGCGCGCGGTGCAGCCGCACCTTGAACGCCGTCGGGCTGCATCCTGCGACGACCGCTGCCTCCTCGGTCGTGAGGCCGTCCCACGCCACGAGCAGGAGCGCCTCCCGCTCGCGCGACGTGAGCCGGGCGAGGACTCGCAGCAGCGCGTCGCGCTCGCTGACGAGCCCGTCGGTCGCGTCGGACGGCCGGGGCACGACGAGCTCGAGGCGGGCGACCTCCTGCGCCAGCAACCGCGCCCGGTGGTGCGAACGACGGTGGTTCGCGATCGTGTTGCGGGCGACGACGAGCAGCCACGGCAGAGGCTCGCCCGGCACGTCGGCGAGCCGGCGCCACGCCACGAGGAACGTCTCCGAGACGACCTCCTGCGCCGTGTCCCGGTCGACGTGCCGCAGCGCGTACGCCTGCACGCGGCCGGCGTGCCGGTCCCACAACGCGGCGAAGCGGAGGGCGTCGGACCCGGGCGGGTCGATCGCCGCCCGGCCGTCGGGCTCGTCGTCGGTGCTCACACCGGGAAGTGTCCCGAGGACACCGGGAGTTACGCGGCAACTTCGGTGAGATGCGGCGCACCCGTGAGCGTCTCCGACCCTCGCCGGAGGGCGTGCGTCGACGCGGTCTGCGCCTCGAAGCCGCCGACCTCGCAGGTCAGCAGCACGTCTCCGAGCGGCGTCGGCACCACCTGGTGCAGGCCGGCGCTCATGCGACGGTCGACCTGACCCACCCGACCTCCGCGCCGACCAGCTCGACCGAGTCGCCGACCGGGGTGTAGCCGAGGCGGACGGAGGCCTGGGTGTCGAGCTCGAAGCCTCCCGCCCGGTCCCACGGGTGGGTGAGGGCGTCCGGCTGGTCCGAACCGAGGTCCAGCAGTCCGTGCCAGCCGAGCGTGCGCGCGACGGAGCCGAGGAGCACGTCGACGTCCGGCGGCGGGCCGGGGTCGGCGGCGTTGAGCGTGCGGGCGCCGGGCGCGCGGGCGACCTGCTCGACGAGCGCCGCGATGTTCGCGGCGGCGCTCAGGTGGTCGCACGGACCGGGCGACCCGTGGACCGGCAGCACCGGGTCGCCGCGCAGCATCCGCTCGACGAACGGCCGGGTGCGGGCGTTGCGCGCCCACGCGCCGTGGATCTTCGCCGGTCGCAGGATCGTGACGGGCAGCCCGCTGTCACGGGCGACCTGCTCGGCGGCCACCTTGCACCGCGCGTACCCGTCGCGCGTGAACGGGTCGGTCCCGTCGTCGGCCGGGTCGAGCGTCGGGTTGTCCTCGCGCACCGGCTCGTCGAACGTCGGTCGCTCCGCGCCGTTGACGTGGCGCCCCTGCGCGTCGACGTACACCGCGCGGGACGAGACCAGCACGCACGACGTGACCGACCGCATCACCGGCAGCAGGCCCCGCACGTCGGCCGCGGTGAACGCGACGGCGTCGACGAGCAGGTCCGCACCGTCGCCGACCAGCCGGCCGATCGCCGCGACGTCCGCTCGAGGCACCGCGTGGAACCCGACGCCGCTCGCGAGCAGCGTCGCCGGGACCGCACCCGTCCCGCGGGCCGTGACGTCGACGCGCCAGCCCTGGGCCCGGAGCCGGGTCGCGACCGCCCACCCGACGGCACCGGTACCGCCGAGGACCACCGCCCTCACGGCACCTCGTCCAGCGCAGCGCGGACGGCGCCGGCGTGCTCGTCGAGCTCGGCGCGGGCAGGGTGCGCGCCCCAGCGGGCGACGGTCGGGGACTCGTGCACGACCGAGGCATCGAGGACGCCCGCGACGATCCCGCAGAAGATGCAGCTCTCCGTGGTCATGCCGAGATGCTCGCACCCGTGCGTGCGCGGCGACTCGTGCTTTCCCGGGCGCGGCGAGTGCCGCGCCCGTGGGGGCCGGCCGGGGGGGGCGCCCCCCCCCGCCCCCGGGGCGGG
>JAEWCA010000179.1 GCA_023390875.1 Actinomycetes bacterium | reverse complement strand
GTGTGCCGCCGTCCTCGCCCCGAGGTCTGTCTGCCGAGATGGTGGTGGGCTCGGTCAGAACGCCGGGTTCGCGTGGTGGACGAGCTCGAGCGCCATCTGCGGGAACCACGCCCCCGCTGCCGGGTCGGCGTACCCACGGACCGGGTCGATGCCCCCAGCGGGGTCCCACCGCGTGCACTGGCCGTCGGACTCGCCCGGGATCTTGACCCAGAGGTACGCGTCGAGCATCGGCACGCCGGTGCTCGTCGTCGGGCGCAGGCCCAGGCCGCGGTCCGGCGGGTTGCACCAGTCCTGCGGGTCGCCGGCCGGGTGGTCGGCGGGCGGCACCCACGGGCCCTGGCCGTTGCGGCTCGTGTCGATCACGAACCCGGCGAGCGCGTCGGGACCGCTCGGCGGGTTGGCCGCGTTCGTCACGTTGTCCGTGTACCACTGGTCCGTCAGGCCCCACGTGCTGAAGTCGTTCGGGTCGGCGGGGTAGTACTGGCTCGCGCAGTAGTCGAAGTGCCCGAGGCGCCAGCCGCCCTCGGCGTCGTTCGTGCCGTACCAGAGACACTGCGACACCCAGCTGCCGTACTTCTGCAGCTTCTCGGTGGCCTGGTAGTTCGACACGTTGAGGAAGAACCCGGCGGTCTTCTCGACGCCGGCCTTGTGCAGCCGGTCGGCGGCGTCGCCGGCCCCGAGCCAGCCGGAGTGCGTCCCGTCGAGGTACACCGACACGTTCGGCAGGGCCGCGAGCCGGTCCACGGCGCCGTTGAGCTGGGCGAACCGGTCGGACGCGGCCGTCGCCGGGTCCGCGTCGGCGGGCTGGCACCACTCCTGCGCGCCCGTGATCGACGTGTACCAGGGGATGATGCCGAGGCCGTCGGGCTCGAGCAGGACGATCGCCTGGCGGTCACCGATGCCCTTCGCGAACCCGTCGATCCACGCCAGGTACGACGCCGTGTCCGCGGCGCCGCCGGCCGAGTACTGGGAGCAGTCGCGGAACGGCAGGTCGTACGCGACGAGCACGGGGATCGAGCGCGTGACCTTGGCCTGCTTCATCGTCTTGTCGACGGCCTTGCGGACGTCCTTGGGCGTGCCGGACGTGAACCAGACGGCCTGCGGGGTCGCGACCATCTTCGTGAGGAGCGCGGCGTCGGACCACTGGTGCTGCTTGGCGAGCTGCTTGATCTGCGTGACGGCGCCGTCGTTGGGCGGGGGCGTGAACAGGCGCGTCACCGGTGGCTTGGGGTGGTGCGGTGGCCCGCCGTGGGCCGCGGCGGGCAGCGCAGCAGCGAGTGGGAGCGCTACCACGGCGGCGGACGCGAGCAGGGTCGTACACAGGCGGGACAGGGATCTGGCCACGGGGTTCTCCTACGTCGTTGTCGGACGAACGGTGCCGTGCAGGTGTGGCGGACAGGTGCCCGGCACCAGCCGAGCATGACGATCCGGACGAACGACCGCAAGAGGGTCAGCGCCCCCGCGGGCGCACCGCCGGCTCGGGTGTCCCTCGGTCGAGCGACGTCATCGCCTCCTCGAGCGTGGCGGGCACGTCGGCGACCTCCCCGCCGACGCCCGCGTCGTCCAGAGCCTGGCGCACCGTGCCGGCCGGCACGTCGGCGACCCGCACGTGCCGCCCGGCGAGCGTCACGGGCAGCCCGGCCACGTCGAGCGCGGCGAAGGCGTCCTGCCACCGCGGCGTACGGACCTCGACGGCCGTCGTGCCGCCGATGATGTCCCGCTCGCTGCCCGTCGCGACGCATCGGCCGTGCGACATGAGCACGAGGCGGTCGCACTGCTGCGCCTCCTGCATGTAATGCGTGGTGACGAGCACGCCGACGCCCGCGTCGGCCTGGTCGTGGACGGTGTCCCACAGGCGGGCGCGTGCGAGCGGGTCGACGCCCGACGTCGGCTCGTCGAGCACGAGCAGCTCGGGGGAGTGCGACAGCGCCGTGACGAACGCGAGCTGGCGCTGCCGCCCCAGGCCGACGGCACCGACGAGCGTCCCCCGCACCGGCGCGAGCGTCGCCGGGAGCGTCCCCGTCGTCGACCCGAACGCGTGGTCGACGAACGCGACGTTCTCGTCGACGGTCAGGTCGTCGTACAGCCCGAGCCCCTGCGGGACATACCCGAGCCGCTGGCGGGTCTGCCGTGACGGGCGCTCGCCGAACAGCCGGAGCGCGCCCGACGTCGGCGGTACGAGACCCAGGAGCATCCGGATCACGGTCGTCTTGCCGGCGCCGTTCGCGCCCAGGAGCCCCACGATCTCGCCGGGTGCGACGTCGAGCGACACGTCGTCGACCGCGGTGAAGTCGCCGAACCGGCGCGTCACGCGCTCGACCGAGACCAGCGGGTCAACCACGGGCCGCCTCCTTCGCGAGCGACGCGGAGATCACGGCGTCCTCCAGGTCCAGGGCGACCCGGGTGCCGAGCTCGCTCGTGGGGTCCGGGGACCACTCGCGGTACTCGCGGCCGCGCCGCCACGCACGGTCCCGGGCGGTCGGACGCTCGGTCCGGAAGACGGCGCCCGGAGCCTGCGCGACGACGTCGGCCGGTGCGCCGGACAGCAGCACACGGCCCGCGTCGAGCACGAGCACGGACGACGCGCGCTCGGCCTCGTCGAGGTACGTCGTCGCCATCGCGACGGCCGCTCCCTGGGCTGCGGCCTGCGAGATCATCCGCCACAGGTCGACCCGGCTCACGGGGTCGACGCCGGTGCTCGGCTCGTCGAGCACGAGCAGGGCCGGGTCGTGCAGCGTCGCGAGGCCGAACGTGAGCTTCTGGCGCATCCCGCCGGACAGCGCGGACGCCAGCCGGTGCCGCGCGGCGTGCAGACCGGTCGCCTGCAGCAGGCGCTCACGCCGACGCTCGAGGTCGGTCCCGCGCAGCCCGTGCGCGGCCGCGACGAAGTCGACGTGCTCGTCGACCGTGAGCTCGGCCCACGTCCCGCCGCCGGTCGGCATGAAGCCGGTCGCGCGGCAACCCGGCGCGCGCACCGAGCCGTGCGTGAG
>JAEWCA010000178.1 GCA_023390875.1 Actinomycetes bacterium | reverse complement strand
CCGCTGCTCTGAGACGCGCTCGCGGGGAACCGTCGGGCGGCGCCGGCCGTTGGACAGTGCCCCCGTCGCCGAACCGAGGAGCGTGCCCGTGGGCATCCCCGTCACCACCGTCGACCCCGCCTTGCCGACCGTCGCGTCCCCCGGCTCGGCCGCGGCCACCGCGTTCGACGCGGCCGCCGGACCGGTCGACGAGCTCGACCGGCAGGTCGCCGCGTACGTCGACCTCGGCTTCCCCGCGCTGCTCGGCATCGACGAAGCCGCCTTCCGCGCCCGGGTCGCGCCGCTCGCCGACGCGCTCCCGACGGCACCCGCCGCGCCCGCCGTGGACGGAGACGGCGCCGCGTTCGTGCTGGTCCTGCCCGGTCTCGACGTCAACGACGCGGCCCCCGCGATGCGGCGCGGCACCCGCGTCGGGATGTCCGTGATCGACCGCGACGAGGCCCCCACGTACCGCCCGATCGCGGGTCTGGACACGCCCGCCGACCCGTACCTGCTCGTCGACGTCGACACCGGGTCGGAGTTCTGCGGCGTCCGCCCGGAGGACGCGCTCGTCACCATCACCGGCCGCGGCCGCACGCCGCTGACGATCGACGAGGGCGTCGCGGTCGCCGTCGTCCGGCCCGACCTGCTGCGCCCCAACAAGTGCTTCTCGCTCCCGGGGTCCCGCACCGGCACGAACCAGCGCGTCCCGGCCGTGTGGATCAGCGAACGACGCGCGAAGCTCGGCTGGTGCTGGGACCGCAACCCGCACACGTGGCTCGGCGCCGCGTCCGCCGCGCGCCGGGTGGTCGGGTCCTAGGCTCAGCGGGCGGTCGTCGAGCCGATCGAGGCCGCGAAGACCGCCGAGACCCGCGAACGACGGATCGCGAAGGCGGTCGCGGACCTGTCGTGACCGTCACACCGTGTACCAGCGGTTGCCGTAGCGCCGCGTCACGGAGCGACCGCTGATGTCGGCGAGCTCGTCGAGCCTCGCCAGCACCGCCCAGCCGGCACGACGGGCGGCCTGGTCGTCGTCGGCCTGGAACCGCACGGTCACGCGCGCCTGCCCGCGCACCACCGCGACGTCGAACGCCTCGACCGTCACGAGGGAGCGCGCCGTCTCGACGGCCTGGGGCAGCACGTCGGGCGCCGCGACCCCGGGCTGCAGCAGCCCGACCGCGGCACTGACCCGGTAGGACGGCACCGCGACAACCTACCCGGCACCGCCCGACCGGCTGCCCGACCGGACCGGTCCGGCGAGGACCGCCGTCGGTACAGTCGCGGGAGGGTGACTGCCGGAGGGACCGACCGTGCGAGCGCACCGGATCGACGCGTCACGCATACCGAGCAGCGACCGCCCCCGCCCGCTGCGGGTGCCGCGTCGTCGGGACGTCGCGCGGCTCGTGCGGCGCCACCCCACCACCGAGTCGGTCCTCGAGCTCCAGCGCACCGCCGGGAACCAGGTGACCCGACGGCTGCTCCTCGCCGGGACGCAGGGCGCCGCCCCCGTCGTGCAGCGCGCCCCGTACGGGCTGGAGAAGCAGCCCGTCCAGACCGCCTACACCGACCAGGCCGTCCAGCTGCGCAAGACGCAGCCCGACATGACGCTCGAGCACTTCGTCGACGCCCTCATGCGCACCATCGCCGCGGCGATGAAGGCCGACGGCGTCCCGCCCTTCACCTGGACCTTCCTGACGAAGGGCGGCGCGATCGGCGTCTTCAACTCGACGACGTGGAAGGTGGAGGTCAACGTCGCCAAGTTCACGAGCCGGCCCGGCGTCACCCCGAAGCTCGTCAAGGACCTCACCGTCGACGAGATCACCGAGGTCATCGGCACCCTGTACCACGAGTCGCGACACACCGACCAGGACGTCCTCGTGATCCGCTCGCTCCTCGACCAGGGCAAGAAGCCCGCGCAGATCTTCGCGTCCACCCAGATCCGCAAGGACGTCATCAAGGCCGTCGCCACGACGAGGTACGCAGCCCCGCTCGACGCCGCGCAGACCGCCCAGGCCGGCCGCATGTTCGACGTCATGTACGGCACCCACAAGCAGGTCCTCCAGTTCCTCGTCGACCACTCCGACGCCTACGACGGCCTGGAGAAGCTGAGCAAGGACGGTTCGAACCTCGCCGCCGCCGCCCCGCACATCGCGACGTTCGCGACCTGGCAGCCCCGCACGCTGCAACCGAAGATCACGGCGCTGTCCGCGCTCACCAGCCCCACGCAGGTCGAGAAGGACCTTCTCGCACGCCTGCAGACGCTCGACAAGGCGCTCACCGACCTCAGGGGCGCCTTCACGAAGGCCACCGGCACGAGGAAGCCGAAGCCCGACGACGTCGACGACACCCGCCTGCTCGCCGAGGACGCCCGCGCCGCGCTGCAGGAGGCGTACGTGAACCTGGAGAGCGAGGCCGACGCGTTCCGGGTCGAGGGGCAGGTCAAGACGGCGTTCGGCGCCAAGCTCGCGAAGCCGTAGGCGATTCCGCGCTCGCAGGGTCCATCAGGCGGCGAAGGTGCCGACGTCCCGCGCCGCGGGTCAACTGTGCCGGGTCTGATCACTCTGGGCTGGGTCCCCGGCCGAAGAGCCGTTCCGCCACCCCCGTTCAGCGGGACAGACGCGGAAGCGCCCTCGAGGTGGGGTCGTAGTACGAGCGACGGAAGACAATCTCGCGCGCACCACGATCGGCGGAGCGCGTGGGAGCTGCATACCCTCGTCCTCTTCCCGCGCGGGATGCCCGATCGAGCAGACGACGTGCACTATCGGACGCTCGGCCCGGACCTCCGCCATGCCTCTGCTCGCGAGAACCTTGCTTCCATGCTGGCCCGTGACGCAGCGTCGGCGCTCACCGAGGCCGCCGCGCGGCCGGCCGGCGTCCGCGCCGCAGCGAAGGCGGGCGCCTCCCCGCTGCTGCAGCGGGCGATCGTTGTGCAGCGCGACGTGGTGGACGACGCGGACTTCGCCGTCGCCGCGCGCGACCCTGCCCGTCGCCGTGACGCGATTACGTACTTGGACGCGCGTCCGGGCGCCCCCACCGACGCGCTCGATCTCGCGACGGTGGAGACCCTGCTGCCGCTGGTAGGTCCAACTCAGCACGCCGCTCGCGGCGCGCTCGCCGAGCGCGGACTCGCGATCACCACCAAGCAAGCGCCTCAGTGGGAAAAGGCCGCCAACTTCATCCTCATCCTCGACGATCCTGGGATCGACCGGAACCTGGCGAGGCTCACCGACGTGGAGGTCAAGCTGCTCGGTAGAGGCGCACGCCTCGGCGGTCGTGCAACCGACGAGCGCCTCATGACTCGTGTCCGCAACCGCATCCGTCGCGGCCCTGGTCAACTCTTCGGCGCCGTCACCGTCGAGGTCTCGGCCGTCCACGACGGCACGTACAACCGTTGGGGCGCGAACGCGTCGTTCGAGGCCCGAGCCGACATCACGTTCACTCCAGACCCGGACCTTTGCGACGCCACGGTGATCGCCTTCGTCCAGACGGTCAGCATGCTTCGGAACGCGGGCGCGGACTCCGTCGACAACCGACCAGGAGTCGACGACCGGTTCAACTCCAAGAAACAGGCCGTGGATCGACCCGAGAGGATGAGGTCCGGCTACTTCGGCGAGGCCAACGACCAGACATTCGCTCCGTCGTCAGCGGGCGGCGTGACGACGGGCGTCTCACATGCGGGGACCGTCGTCCCCGCGGTCCTCCTCGACAAGCCCACGGGGAAGACCGAGGACGTGACGTACAACTACGAGACCGCCATCACCGCCAAGGAGGGTCCGGACGCGGGCATGGTCTACGCGGTCGTGCTGTGGAGTTTCCTCGTCGACGGGAACATGAAGATCCATCCCAACCCGTGGGTGATTCGTCAGACACCCACTGGCGACTTCGGCTCGGCCGTGGCGGCATGGAACCGTCAGGCAGCGACCCAGTCAGGTTCCCGCGGGCAGCAGCCGCTCCCCGCGCAACGACTCGCCATCGGCTCCGCTGGATCGTCTCTCCTCGCACCACGCGCCGGTCCGCACAGGCTGGACGCCACGTCACGAGGTCGAGTCGCTCGGACTCTTCAGCGGGCGGCCGGCAATCACGCCGTGGGCCGATTGATCGATCCGGCCTCGCCGTGCCGTCCGGTCCAGCGGCAGGTTGACGCGTCGTCCGCGTCCGACCACGTTGAGGCGCTCGCCAAGATTCAAGGCGGTCCGATGTATGACCTGCTACCCCGATTGGCCGCGCTTGATGTGGCGCTGCGATCGGACGAGGACGCCGCCAGGAGGGCGGGCGGCCCCCGTCTCGTGGTCGCGGAGCGGGCTGTGAGGAGCAAAGGCGACTGGCAAGCGTTCGCTCTGGCCAACGCGGCGGAGATCGCGGACCTCCCGCTCGACCAGATCGCGGACCTGATGCGGTTCGTCGGGGCGCCGACGACCGTTCGCGTGTTCGACCGCTCGAACTTCGACGGCAGGTTCGACGGGATGGTCGATCCGACGACAGGGACGATCACCCTGATCATGCGCGTGAAGTTCCTACCCGTCGAGGGTCAGACCTATAGCGGTGACCCCGTCGGCACGAAGGCCTGGGAGCAGAGCAACGTTGCAGCGTTCGCAGCGTTCGGACCGAAGTTCAAGGCTGCCGTCGAATCCGCGTGGTCCGTCTCAGGGCCCGTCAAGCCCGCGTGCTCCTCGGCGAGGACGGCGCCGTTCGCCACACGCGTCTCCGTGCAGGTCGTCGAGAGCAACGAGCACCTCGCCGTCACGCTCTACGGCGTGACCGCCCGCGTCGACTCCTCCGTCGACCAGCAGATTGACAAAGGCCAGACAAGCCGCAAGGGCCGGATGCAGATCGGGGACACCGAGCTTCGGCCGAAGAGCCACCAGCTTCCTTCCGGATCTCAGCTCACCTCCGCACAGGTGACGGCCGCCCACGAGTTCGGGCACGCGATGGGCCTGCACCACGTGGGGTGCGACGGCAACTCCGGGGTCTGCTACGGCACCACGCAGTCGCAGTACGACGACCTCATGGGCGGCGGAATGGCCGTAGGGACGCAGACGATCGGCACCGCAGGCGGTGCGAGACGCCACGACGACCTGGAGAGCTTCGAGAAGATCGGCGAGCGGTGGGGACGGGACATCTGGCCGGGACTTCTGGGCGCCGGGTGCAACACATGGGGACCAGCCGGGTAGGTCCATGCGTCGCAGCGTTTGCGCTTTCGCAGAGCGAGTGTTGGAGCCTCTGTTGGCACCGGGCTGCGGCTACCAGGCCTGGTGCGGTCACGAGTCGATCGCGACGACGACCGGTATCTGCACTTCCTCGGCACGGGGCCGACAGAGCCGGCCTCGACAGGCTCAATCAAGGTGCGGGGTACGCGGGCGGTACGCGAGATGCGGCCTCGCTCGAATGACAACGACGAAACCCCCGCCTTCCCGGGCCGTCAGGCCTGGTCAGACGAGGGTTTCGGTGGAGCCGCCTAAGAGAATCGAACTCTTGACCTTCTCATTACGAGTGAGACGCTCTGCCGACTGAGCTAAGGCGGCGTCGTCGGGATCCGCAGGACCTCGGCGAGCGCGCCTACTGTACCCGGACCCACGCCCGGTCTCCAAAGCGAGCGGTGCGGACGCCCGCGGACGGGGTCAGACGACGACCCGAGGCGACCGGGTGGCGAGCAGCGCGGCGCTGACGGCGGCCGCGTCCTCGAGCAGCGCGGCCTGCCAGTCCGGCATCCGTCCGACGGCGAAGGACCGCCACGCGGCGCCGCCGTACACGCCCGCGAGCCCGCCCGCGGCTCCCGCCAGAGCGGGGACGACGAAGGACGCGCCCTCGCGCCGGGCGAGCGCGACGGCGCCGATGGCACCGGTGCCTGCGCGCAGCAGCGGGCCGTGGTGGGCGAGCCGGCTGGGCGCGACGGGCAGCTTGTCGCCGACGATCTCCCCGACGGCGGCCACGGCGGCGCCGATCACGACGCTTCGTCGGCGGGCCTGGCTGAGGGTCGGGGCGACGATGCCGAACGTGGACCGGGCGCCGGCGGCCCAGCCGAGCAGCGCGGAGCGCAGGACGAGCCCGGCGGGGACGCGTCGACGTCGCGCGTCGTGCAGGTCGGTGTGGTGGGATCCCATGCGGCCACGCTCGCCCGCACACCGCGGTCCGGCAACCGGAGGCGGAGGGCAGCGGATCAGCGGATCAGCAGCGCGTGCCCTCCGGCGGCATCGTGCCGCTCAGCAGGTAGGCGTCGACCGCGTCGCCGATGCACGAGTTCGACGCGCCGTAGGCCGTGTGACCCTCCCCCTCGTAGGTGAGCAGCTCGCCCGACGACAGGGTCTCGGACAGCATCTGCGCCCACGCGTACGGGGTCGCGGGGTCGTTCGTCGTGCCGACGACGAGGATCGGCGCGGCGCCCTCGGCGGCGTACGACGGCAGCGGGTCGACCGCGGGCGTCGGCCACTGCGCGCACGTCGTGCCGCCGAACGTGAGGAACGACCCGACGGTCGGTGCGGCGGCCTCGATGTCCGCGGCCTGGGCGCGCATGACGTCGAAGTCGGCGCTCTCCCGGGCGTCGGCGCAGTGGATCGCGAAGAACGCCTCGTTGGAGTTGCTGGCGTACGTCCCGTCGGAGTTCCGCTCGAAGTACGCGTCGGACAGCTGCAGGAGCTTGGAGCCGTCGCCCTGGAGCGCGGGCTTGAGCGCCTGCGTGAGGGCGGGCCACAGCGACTGCGAGTACAGCGTGACGGCGACGCCGTAGAACGCGAGCGACTGCGTGAGGTCGCGGTCGGTGCCCGTGGGGAGCGGGTTGGCCTTGGCCTCGTCGAACAGCGCGCGGATCTGCGCGAGCCCGTGGTCGGCGTCGCCGCTGAGCGGGCAGCCCTTGGCGGCCTGGCAGTCGGTCACGTACGCGCGCAGCGCGCTCTCGATGCCGATGGCCTGCCCCTTGGAGACCTCGCCGGGGGTGAGCGTCGGGTCGAGCGCGCCGTCGAGCACCAGGCGGCCGACCTTCTCGGGGAAGATCGCCGCGTACGTGGCGCCGAGCTGCGTGCCGTACGAGTAGCCGAGGTAGTGCAGCTGGTCGTCGCCGAGGGCGGCCCGCATGACGTCCATGTCGCGCGCTGCGCTCTCGGTGTCGACGTGGCCGAGCAGGGGGCCCGTGCGGTTGGCGCACTCCTTGCCGAACTTCCCGTAGGTGTCGATGACCTCCTGGATGCCCGCGTCCGTCGAGTAGTCCGGGTCGAACGCGAACAGCTT
Source organism: Actinomycetes bacterium (assembly GCA_023390875.1). Classification (GTDB taxonomy): domain Bacteria; phylum Actinomycetota; class Actinomycetes; order Actinomycetales; family Cellulomonadaceae; genus Cellulomonas. Next base: position 1,091 of record JAEWCA010000178.1, on the reverse strand, counting down.
GTCGAGCTCGGGCCCGTCGGCGCAGCGCACCGGCTCGGACCGCTGCACGCCGCGGGGGTCGAACGCGACGAGGTCGTACTGCTCGCGAACCTTGGGGCCGACGCGCTGGGCGGCGCTCGCGAGGAAGTCGACGCCCGACACCCCGGGACCGCCGGGGTTGAGCAGCAGCGACCCGATCCGGTCGCCTCCGCTCGCCTTCTGCCGGGCGAGGGCCAGCCCGATGGTCGCGCCCGTCGGGTCGTGGTAGTCGACCGGGACGGTCAGCGTCGCGCACTCCCCCGTGTCGCACGACGTCCACTCGAGCTGCTGCTCGTAGAACGGCGCGAGGTCCGGCGTCGGTGCGACCGACGCGCTCGCGCCGCTCGTGGGGACGTCCGCCTGGTGCTTGGCGGGTGCGCAGCCGGCGAGCACGAGCCCGGCGACGACGAGCGCGACGGCGGCGGAGCGGAGGCGGCGCGGGCTGTCGAGAGGCACCCGGCCACGGTAGTCGGCGAACCTCGTGCGACGGACCGTCCGCTCGTCCGGCCGGGTGACCTTCACAGGTCCCACCCGGCATCGGCGCGTCAGGCTCAGCCCTGCGGCCGCAGCGCGACGGCCATCGCCTCGACGGCCAGCAGCGGCGCGACGTTCCCCGCGAGCCGGGTCCGCGCCTGCCCGACGGCGTCCATGCGCCGCAGCGTCTGCTCGGGCGTCGACGACCCGGCCAACGACCGCACGGCGCCCTCGTGCTCGAGGTTGACGAGCTCGACGCCCGCGCCGAGCTGCACGACGAGCACGTCGCGGTACAGCGACAGCAGGTCGACCATCGCCCGGTCGAGCACGTCGCGCTGCGCGCGGGTGGCGCGGCGCTTCTGCTCGTCCTCGAGCTGCTTGAGCTGCGACCGCAGGGCGGGCGGCAGGGTCGTGGCCCCTTCGGCGCCCATGGTGCGCAGCAGGGCGTTCTTCTCGTCGGCGTCGCGCTGCTCGGTCGCCGCCTTGGCGTCGGCCTGCGCGGTCTCGACGAGCTCCCCGGCGGCGAGCACCGCGTCCCCGACGCCCCGGATGCCGGCGGCGATGCCGAGCACGGCCGACCGCCGGGCGCGGGCCTCGGG
>JAEWCA010000175.1 GCA_023390875.1 Actinomycetes bacterium | reverse complement strand
GCCGTCCCGTGGGCACGGGCGCGCGCACGGCGGTGGGGCGCCACCGACGACGAGGTCGCCGTCCGCATGCCCGGCGACGACCTCGTCCCGGCGGCGGGCGTCGTGGCCACGCGGGCGGTGACGATCGAGGCGACTCCGGAGGTCGTCTGGCAGTGGCTCGTGCAGATCGGGCAGGACCGCGGCGGCTTCTACAGCTACGACCACCTGGAGAACCTGCTCGGGCTCGGGATCCGCAGCGCGACCAGCGTCGAGGACCGGTGGCAGGCGCTCGTCCCGGGTGACGTCGTGCGGCTCGCGGACAAGGTCGGGCTCGACGTCGTCGTCGCCGAGCCGGGCTTCGCGCTCGTCCTGTCGGCGCCGGACCGCGCCTTCACGTGGTCGTTCGTGCTGCGGGACTGCCACGGCCGCACCCGGCTCGTCGCCCGCGAGCGCTACGCGACGCCGAACCCTGTGGTCCGGGCGCTCTCGGAGGTGACGAGCCTGGTCAGCGCGGTCATGACGCGCGCGATGCTGCGCGGCATCCGGGACCGCGCGGAGCGGTCGACGGCCGCGCCCACGCTCGTCCCGGCGCCGGCGGGGCAGCCGGTCTGACGGCTCAGCCGTCGTCGCGCCGCATCCACCGGAACGTCCGCGTCCCCACCACGAGCCCGACGACGAGCCACGCCACGAGCACCGCGGCGGTCGCGCCGTGCTGCCACGACCCGGACACCTCGAACGACTCCGCCGACGGCGGCAGGAACACCGACCGCATCCCCTGCGCCATCCACTTGAGCGGGAACACCGACGCGACGGCCTGCATCCACGACGGCAGCTCGTTGAACACGAAGAACACGCCCGAGATGAACTGCAGCACCAGCACGACGGGAGTGACGACCGCCGACGCGGACCGTCCCGACCGCGGCACCGACGAGAACGCGACCCCGAGCACCGACCCGGACGCGGTGCCGAGCAGGAACACCCACGCGAACGTCCCCCACTGGCTCGCCGTCGACGGCATCGGCACGGCGAACAGCACGGCGGCGACGAGCAGCAGCAGCGCGGTCTGCACGAGCGACGACGCGAGCACCTGACCGACCTTGCCGAGGAAGTACGACGACGCGGGCAGCGGCGTGCCGCGCAGCCGCTTGAGCCCGCCCTCGTCGCGCTCGACGGCGATCGAGATGGCGAGCGACTGGAAGCTCGACAGCATCACGCCCGTCGCGACCATGCCGGGCAGGAAGTACTGGGCGAACGGGATGCCGGGCGACGGCCCGACGGTCGCGCCGTCCTGCCCGAACACCGTCGCGAAGATCGCGAGCATGATCACGGGGTACGCGAAGATGAACACGACCGCGTCCCGCTCGCGGAAGTAGGTGCGCAGCTCGAGCCGGCTGCGGGCGGCGCCGAGGCGAACCGTCCCGGGCAGGGTGGTCGTCGGTGCCGCCGGGGCGGTCACCCGGCGATCTCCACGAAGTCGTCCTCGTGCGCGCCGCCGATGAGCTCGAGGTACACGTCCTCGAGCGTCGGCCGGACGACCTCCAGGCCGGCCACCTCGCCGCCCGCGACCGCGGCGAGCCGGGTGACGACGGCCGTGGGAGTCTCGGTCCGCTCCTCGTGCCGCGTGCCGTCGACGCTCCACCGCACGACGGCCTGCCGCGCGGCCCGCCCGCCGAGCTCCGCGGGTGCCCCTTCCGCCACGACCCGTCCGTCCCGCACCACGACGACCCGGTCGGCGAGCGCCTCGGCCTCCTCGAGGTAGTGCGTGGTGAGCAGGATCGTCGTCCCGTCCCCCCGCAGCCCTCGGACGAGGTCCCAGAACGCGCGCCGCGCCTCGGGGTCGAACCCGGTGGTCGGCTCGTCGAGGAACAGCAGCTCGGGCCGCCCGACGATCCCGAGCGCCACGTCGAGCCGCCGCCGCTGACCGCCGGACAGCTGCCGGACGCGGGTGCGGGCCTTCTCGCGCAGGCCGACGGCGTCGATCACGTCGTCGGGGTCGCGCGGGTCCGGGTAGTACTGCGAGAAGTGCCGCACGAGCTCGCCGACGGTCGCCTCGGCCAGGTCGTTGGCGCTCTGCAGCACGATCCCGACGCGGGACCGCCAGGCCCGCCCGGCGGTCTGGGGGTCCGCGCCGAGCACGCGCACGTGCCCCTCGTCGCGTCGGCGGTACCCCTCGAGGATCTCGATGGTGGTCGTCTTCCCGGCACCGTTGGGTCCCAGGACGGCGACGATCTCCCCCGTGCCGACGGTCAGGTCGAGACCGTCGACCGCCTGCTTGGCCCCGTACCTCTTGCGCAGGTCCCGGACGACGATGGCCGGTTCTCCCCCGTTCATGGCGACATGCTGGCGTATGTCCCTATCTGGGCGGAAGGACCGGACGGGCATGTCGTCACACGGCCATGACGCCGTCGACGTACAGCCACCGTCCGTCCTCGCGCACGAACCGGCTCGTCTCGTGCAGGCGGCCTCGCCCGGCGGGCTCGGCGTAGTGGGCGACGAACTCGACGGTCCCCTCGCCGTCCCACGGTCCGCCGGCGTCGGTGTGCAGGACCTCGAGGCGTCGCCACGTCACGTCGTCGTCCAGGTCGAGGCCGTCCGGGCGGGTGCTCGGGTGCCACGTGGCGAGCAGGTAGGCGGCGTCCCGGACGGCGAACGCGGCGTACCGGGACCGCATGAGCGCCTCGGCCGTGGGGGCGGGTCGGCGACCGGTGTGCAGCGCGCCGCAGCACACGTCGTAGTCGTCCCCGGACCCGCACGGGCAGTCGCTCATGGCCGTCCTCCTGGTCGAGCCCCCGTGGCGAGAACGGTAGCAACGGGGGCGAGACCGGAGATGACGTTCAGGCGACGACGTCGCGACGCCGGAACCCGAGCACGCCGAGCACCGCGAGGACGAGCCCGATGCCGGTGAGCGCGAGCAGCGGACCTGCGGTGACGTCCTCGAGCGGGTAGCCCGGGACGTGCGAGAACGGCGACAGCTCCTGCAGCCACGACGGCAGCCCGAGCAGCTCGCCGAGCAGCCCCACGAGCAGCGACCAGACGACGAGCGCCCAGCCCAGCACGACGAGCCGCGGCACCCACCCGTACAGCGCGGTCATGAACCCGACGACCACGAGCACGGCCGGCACCTGCACGAGCCCGGCACCGACGATCGGCCAGAACGACGAGCCCCACGTCCCGGCGACGATCCCGTACCCGGTGCCCATCGCGAGCCCGGCGGCGAGCGCGAGGACGACGGTCCCGATCGTCACGACGGCGACGTTGACCAGCAGGTACGTGGTGCGCGGCACGGACCGGCCGAGCAGCAGCTCGGTCCGCCCGGCCGACTCCTCGCTCTGCAGCCGGGCGAGCGCGGCGACGACGTACGCTGCGGCGGCCAGCCCGACGAAGCTCATGATCGTCACGACGAACACGTCCTGCAGCGCCCCGGTGCCGCCGATCTGCTCGATGATCTGCTGCACCTGCGGGCTGTCCCCGGCGACGTCGTCGACGGAGTCGAGGATGAACCCGACGAGCAGCGTGTACGCGGCGACCGGGCTGACCCAGGTGCCGAGCGTGGTGCCCTGCAGCCGCCAGGTGAGCGCCGACACCGACCCGAGGCGCGGGTCGCCCGCCGGGCCGGGGCGGTCGGCGATCAGACCGGCGCCGAGGTCCCGGTGCAGCGCGATGCGGTAGGCGATCGCCGCGCCGACGGCGAGCGTCGCGACGCCGAGCAGCACGAGTCCGAGCCGGTTCTCGCCGAACGGGTCGATCTTCTGTCCCCACCCCATCGGGCTGAGCCACGACAGCCACGACACGGAGTCGGAGATGTCGGCGGCGGCCCGCAGCACGTACGTGAGCGTGAGGAGGGAGACCGCGATGCTGCTCGCGGTGCGGGCGACGGACGCGACCTGCACGGCGACGGCCGCGATCCCGACGCCCGCGAGGCCGGCGACGAGGTTCTGGAACGCGAACGCCAGCGCGCCGAGCGCCCCCTCACCGAGCACGGGGACCGCGACGGCGAACGACGTGACGGTGACGAGCACGAGCGCCGTGACCAGCCCCGCGGTGAGCGCCGCGAGCCGACCGACGCGCAGCGCCCCGACGAGCTCGAGCCGACCGGCCTCCTCCTCGCGGCGCGTGTGCCGCACGGTCGTCATCGCTCCGAGGATCCCGACGACGAGCGCGAGGAACGCCCCGATGCGCCAGCACGCCATCGCCCCGAGCGACTCGGGGTGCTGCGCCGGGCCGAGCAGCGCGAGGAACGCGGTGTTGGTGCTCACGGTCGCGGCGAGCGCCTGGCGCTGCTCGACGGTCGGGTACGCGCTCGCGATCGCCGAGTACGTGGCCTCCATCATCAGCACGAGGATCACGACGGTCACGGGGATGCGGACCCGGTCGCGCCGCAGCGCGAGCCGCAGCAGCGTGCCGGTGCCGGTGAGCAGCCCGCCGTTCCTGGCGGGTGGCACGGCTGCGGGCGCGAGGGCGACGGCGGTCATCGCGTCGCCGCCGGCGTGCTGTCGCCCTCCAGCGCGGCCAGCTCGTCGCCGTACTCGCGCAGGAACAGCTCCTCGAGCGACGGCGGCGTGATGGTGAGCGCGGACGGCGCCAGGTCGGCCAGGGCCCGCGTGACCTGCGGCAACGCGTCGTTGTCGACGTGGAACGTCACGTGCCCGTCCGCCGTCGTGAGGTCGTGCACGCCGTCGAGCGCCGCGAGCGCGTCCGTCGGGCCTGCGACCACCGTGCTGACCCGCGCACGCGTGAGGTGGCGCAGCTCGGCGAGGGTGCCGTGCTGCACGGCCTTGCCCTGCCGGATGATCGTCACGGTGTCGCACAGCTCCTCGACCTCGGCCAGGATGTGGCTGCTGAGCAGCACGGACACCCCCTCGGCGGTCGCCTCGCGGACGCACCGCTGGAACACGGCCTCCATGAGCGGGTCGAGGCCCGACGTCGGCTCGTCGAGCACGAGCAGCTCGACACCCGGCGTCGCGAGCGCGGCGACGAGCGCGACCTTCTGCCGGTTGCCCTTCGAGTAGGTGCGTGCCCGCTTGGTCGGGTCGAGCTCGAACCGCTGCAGCAGCTGGTCCTTGCGCCGCTGGTCGAGCGGGCGGCCGGACAGCCGCACGAGCAGGTCGATCGCCTCGCCGCCCGTGAGGTTCGGCCACAGCGTGACGTCGCCGGGCACGTACGCGAGCCGGGAGTGCAGCGCGACGGCGTCCGTCCACGGGTCGCCGCCGAGCAGGCGGACCGTGCCGCTGTCGGCCTTGAGCAGGCCGAGCAGCACGCGGATGGTGGTCGACTTCCCGGCGCCGTTGGGCCCGAGGAAGCCGGCGACGGTGCCGGCGGGGACGACGAGGTCGAGCCCGTCGAGGGCGTGCGTGGTGCCGAACGACTTGTGCAGCCCGGCGACCTCGATGGCGAGGGTGCTCATGACGACTTCCTTCTGCTGGGTGGGCTACGGCTGGCGGGAGGGTGCACGCCCGGTCACGGTGGCGCGGTCGCGTGCCCGTCCGTGGCTTGCGCCGTCGCTGATCTGAACTCGTCCAGCAGCTCGGTCGTCGTCAGGAGGCCGTACGTCATCATCTCCAGGCCGGGCAGCAGCACGGTCCGCCAGATCTCCCGCAGCGCCCCGGCCGGGTCGACCGTCGGCGAGACGCCGCGGCCCGCCTCGGCCTCGAGCTGCGCGATGAGCAGCATGCCGACGCTCGTCGCGATCAGGTACCGCGCGCGCCCGGCGGGGTCGACGCTGGGCCGGACGGTGCCGCTCTGCACCGCCTCCTCGAGGTAGGACGCGGCGTCGGCGACCATGCCCTCGACGAACGTCGCGGCGACCGCCCCGCCCTCGAGGAGCGCCCGGACGACGTAGCCGAAGATCGTCGCGTACTGCTCGGCGTCGTCGATCGCGCCGACGACCTGCAGCGGCGACCAACGGGTCATCGCCTCGGCCTTCTGGTCGCGGATGGTGCGCAGCACGTAGGCGTCGCACTCGGCGCGCAGGCCGTCCTTGGACCCGAAGTGGTGGATGACGAGCGCGGGGCTCACGCCCGCGTCGGTGGCGACCGCCCGCAGGCCGGCCCGGAAGCCGTCGCGGCCGAAGCGGGCGATCGCCGCGTCGCGGATGCGGGCGCGGGTGGTGAGGTCGTCGCTGTCGACTGAACGCACGTTCACCACTCTAAACACTTGTTCAGCCGCGCACCAGTGTGGGCGCCGTGTCGCTCGTCCGAGTGGTCGACATCGGACCAATCGACTGTGAACGGTCACGGTTGGGGAACTCATCACGATCCACTCTTGCGCCGGGTCGCGGGCGTTCGCGTATGTTGGCCCTCGGTTCCAGACTGGGACCGTGCACAACGTCGCCGCGAGCACCGGCGACGCTCACGACCCGACGGAGTGTCATGACGACGCACACCAGACCCCGCCCACCCCTCGCCCGTCGCGGCACGCTCGTCGCGGTCGCCGCCGGGCTCGCCCTCCTCGCCCCCGCGGCCATCTCCGCAGCCACCGACGCAGGACCCGTCGAGGCCGGCATCGTCGTGCAGAAGGTCGACGGCCTGCCCACCGACTTCGCCGCGGGCGTCGACGTCTCGTCGGTCCTGTCGCTCGAGGCAAGCGGCGTCACGTTCCGCGACGACGACGGCCACGCCGCCGACCTGTTCGACGTGCTCGCCGACCACGGCGTCACGCACGTCCGCATCCGCGTGTGGAACGACCCGTGGGACGCCGACGGCCACGGCTACGGCGGCGGCACCGTCGACGTGCCCCGCGCGGTCCAGATCGGCGAGCGCGCGACCGCCGCCGGGCTCAAGGTGCTCGTCGACTTCCACTACTCCGACTTCTGGGCCGACCCGGCCAAGCAGAAGGCCCCCAAGGCGTGGGTCGGCCTCGACGCCGCGCAGACCGCGGCCGCCGTCGGCACGTTCACGACCGACGCGCTCACGCAGTTCCAGGACGCGGGCGTCGACGTGACGATGGTCCAGGTCGGCAACGAGACCAACAACGGTGTCGCCGGCATCGCGTGCCCGTCCGCCGGCGCGACGACCGCGAGCTGGGCGCCGTGCGCGGCCGTCTACCAGGCCGGCAGCGCGGCGGTCCGCAGCGTGTTCCCCGACGCGCTCGTCGCGGTCCACTTCACCAACCCGGAGAACGGCCGCTACCCCTCGTACGCCGCGGCCCTCGCCGGTAACGGCGTCGACTACGACGTCTTCGCGAGCTCGTACTACCCGTACTGGCACGGGACGCTCGCCAACCTCACGTCGTCGCTCAAGACCGTCGCCGACACGTATGGCAAGAAGGTCATGGTCGCGGAGACGTCGTGGAACTCCACGTTCGACGACGGCGACGGCTGGCAGAACACCATCACCACCTCGACGACGAACAACCGCTACGCCGCGTCGGTGCAGGGCCAGGCCGACGAGCTGAGCGACGTCATCCAGGCCGTCGTGAACGTGGGCAGCGCCGGCATCGGCGCGTTCTGGTGGGAGCCCGCGTGGCTGCCCGTCGGGCCGCCGTCGGCCGTCGACGCGAACAAGCTCCTGTGGGAGCGGGACGGCTCCGGCTGGGCCGCGAGCTACGCCGGCGAGTTCGACCCGGTCGACGCCGGGCAGTGGTTCGGCGGCTCGTCGTGGGACAACCAGGCGCTGTTCGACGTCCACGGCAACCCGCTCGAGTCGCTGCGCACGTTCCAGTACGTCCGCACGGGCACCACCGCGCCGCGCGTCGTCACGCAGGTCGAGACGGTCGCGGTCGACGTGGCCGACGGTGCGCCGATCACGCTGCCCGACTCCGTCGCGGTCACGTACAACGACCGGACCGTCGAGCACCCGACGGTCTACTGGAGCGGCGCCGCGTCCTGGATCCGCGGGCCGGGCACCTACTCGATCCCGGGTCGCACCACGACCGGGATCGACCTCGTCGCGACCGTCACCGTCCGCGCCGAGAACGTGGTCCGCAACCCCGGGTTCGAGGACGCCGACACGAGCATGTGGACCGTCACCGGCCCCGGCGCCGCGATCCAGGCCGACGGCGACGCGTTCGCGGGCGCCAAGGCCGTGAAGTTCTGGCTCGGCAGCGACTACACGTTCACCGTGACGCAGGCCATCACCGGCGTCCCGGCCGGCACGTACCAGCTCACCGGCACCACGCAGGGCGGCGCGAGCGGGGCGGCCGACGTCATGGAGCTGTTCGCGTCGACGTCGGACGGCGAGGTGTCGGCACCGCTCGCGCTCGCCGGGTGGCGGCAGTTCACGACCGCGACCGTGCCCTCGGTCGTCGTCGGGGGCCCCCGGCCCG
>JAEWCA010000303.1 GCA_023390875.1 Actinomycetes bacterium | reverse complement strand
GTCCTGCTCGCCGCGTCGACGGTCGCCGTCTGGTTCGCCCTGCGGCCGGTGGACGCCGGCGGACCCGCACCCGTGGTCCCGGGCGCGCCGACCGCCACACCGACCGCCACACCGACCCCGTCGGCCTCGCAGGACGACCCGTGGGCCGGCTGGTCGCTCGAGCAGCAGGTCGGCCAGGTGTTCATGGTGGGCGTCGACGTCGCCGACCCGCAGCAGGTCAGCACCGACGCGATCGAGCAGGACCACGTCGGCAACCTGTTCCTGCAGAACCGCACGCACGACGGCGTCGCACCCACGCGCACGCTGGTCGACTCGTTCACGGCGCTGGTCTCGGACGACACCACGCACGGCACGCCCCTGCTCGTCGCGACCGACCAGGAGGGCGGCCAGGTGCAGGTGCTCCACGGTCCGGGCTTCTCGACCATCCCCGCGGCCGTCGACCAGGCCACGCTCGATCCGACGTCGCTGCGCGCGCAGGCGACGACGTGGGGCGGCGAGCTGGCGGCGGCCGGCGTCGACCTCGACCTGGCACCCGTGATGGACCTCGTGCCCGACCAGGCGACCGCCGCGTCGAACCCGCCCGTCGGCGCCCTGGGACGCAACTACGGCTTCACGCCGGAGCAGGTGACGAGCCACGCGAACGCCTTCGCGGACGGCATGCGGGCCGCCGGCGTCGACGTCGCGGTCAAGCACTTCCCGGGGCTCGGCCGGGTCGCCCAGGACACCGACTCGTCCGCGGGCGTGACCGACACGGTGACGACGCGCGACGACGCGTCGGTCGACGTGTTCCGGTCGGGCATCCAGGCGGGTGCGCGGTGCGTCATGGTGTCGACCGCGATCTACAGCAAGATCGACCCGGGGACGCCCGCGGCGTTCTCGACGACGGTCGTCGACGGGATGCTGCGCGACGACCTCGGCTTCGACGGCCTCGTGATGACCGACGACCTGTCGGGCGCCGCGCAGGTCGCGGCGTGGTCACCCGGTGACCGGGCGGTGCTCGCGCTCGACGCCGGCGTCGACCTCGTGCTCGTCTCCAAGGACCCGACGGTCGCGCACGCGATGGTCGCGGCGGTGCTCAGCCGCGCGCGCTCGGACGCCGGGTTCCGCGCGAAGGTCGAGGCAGCCGCGCAGCACGTCCTGGAGGCGAAGGGGGAGTGGCCGCCCCGCTCCTGACCGGCCTGGTCAGGCGGGCGGGGGCGTGGCCGCGACGCCCGCCGACTGCGGCGTGGCACCCGGCTCGCCCGCCGGGATCGGCTCGACGATCACCGCGGTGCCGTACGCGCACACCTCGGAGAACTGCTGCAGCGAGTCGGTGTCGAACCGCATCGCGACGACCGCGTTGGCTCCGCGCTGCTGCGCCTCCGCGACCATGCGCCGCATGACCTCGTGACGGCTCTCGTACATGATCTTCGTGAACTCGGGGAGCTCACCGCCGCCGATCGCCCGCAGGCCCGCGGTGAAGGACTGGCCGATGTTCGTCGCGCGCACCGTCAGACCCATCACCTCGCCCAGGACGGCCTGGATCCGGTAGCCGGGGACCTCGTTCGTCGTCACCACGATCACGCGGCCGATGCTCCCACACGAGCCGCGAGCCGGGCGCGGGTGTCACCCGGGCGGGTGCGGTCAGGCGCGCGCGGCCTTCGCGGCCGCCTTGGCCGCCTGCTTCGTCGCACGGACCTCCGCGAGCGACTGCGGGTCCGTGACGTCGGCGATCGACCGGCGCGCGTCCACGTCGCCGTACGCGCCGGCGGCCTCGCGCCAGCCGTCGGGCGTGACACCCGCCTGCTTGCCGAGCAGCGCCAGGAAGATCCGTGCCTTCTGGTCGCCGAACCCGGGCAGCGCCTTGAGCCGCTTGAGCACCGTCGCACCGTCGGGGTCCCCGTCGGTCCACAGCCGCGTGACGTCGCCGCCGTACGTGTCGACGACCTCGGCGGCCACAGCCTGGATGCGGCCCGCCATCGACCCCGGGTAGCGGTGCACCGCGGGCGGCGTGGAGCAGAGGGCGACGAACTCGTCGGGGTCCGCGTCCGCGATGCGCGCGGGGTCCAGGCCGCCCATCCGGTCGGCGATCTTCGCCGGGCCGGCGAACGCGCTCTCCATCGTCACCTGCTGGTCGAGCAGCATCCCGACGAGGAGCGCGAACGGGTCCTCCGAGAGGAGGCGGTCGGCGGCGGGGTCACCCGTAAGCCACAGCGTCATGGGGTCATCCTGCCGTGACGGGTCCGGGCAGGCATCGCCGGGGCCCAGCGGTCCGTGCGTCAACCCGTGCCGGAGATCAACCTCAAGACTGGACGCTGATCGACAGCGCCAAGGAGATCCCGCACGTCGGTGGTGTTGAGCCGGAGCGCTTCGGCGAGTGTGGGCGCCCCGGCCCCGGCATGCTCGGCGAGTTCAGCCGCCTTTGCTAGGAGCGTCGGCACCTCACCCGCGTACGCGCTCGTCGGGTCAGCCGCTGGGTCGTCAGTCATCGCCAGCCGCTGATACGCCCGGCGGGCCGACGACTCGGTCGTACGGCCGCGCTCGACCATCCGGCGTACGAGCGACTGCGGCGACACACCCCAGGTTCTGCCGAGCCGATCTAGCGCCGCGAGGTCCAACCGTTGCGGCAGCGCGCCGTCCATCGCGGCTGCGGGCGTCAGGAACGCCGCCGCAAACTCGTCCGCCTCGCGCTCGATTGCGACGCTCGGCTCAGCGGACTCGCTATGAAGCAAAAGGTGCCCGATCTCGTGCGCGATCGAGAACCTGTGGTGGAAGACGTTCTCACTTCTGCGCGGGGTGGTGATGATGATCGGACGGTCCAGGATGACGACCGAGAAGGCGTCGACCGCGTCGATTTCGCCGAGCGGGCGGACCGCGACCACGATGCCGCGAGATTCAGCAGTCGCTGTCAGGTGCTTGACCGGACCGTCGGGCAGCTCCCAATGACGGCGCAGCGCAGCGGCAGCTTCGGACGGCGCGGTGCCGGGCGCGATCTTGGGGAGGTCTGCCTCGGGAAGTTTGATGTAGCGCTCGAGTGCGAAGGTGAGCTCCCACACCATCGCCGCGGTCGCGAGGGCCTTCTGCCGGTCGCTGACTCTGGCAGACCGCAGGCTGCGGAAGTGCGCGTTCACGGTGTCGATGCGGGCGAGCGGGCGGCCGACGCTGAAGAAGCCGGGACGGACCTTGAGCACGCGAGCCAGCCGATCGAGCACTTCGGGTCGGGGCGAGTTCACGTCGGCCTCGTACTGGCCGATCGCCGCCGCAGAGACGCCGACATCGGCTGCGAGCTCGGTCTTGCTCATGCCGAGACGGACACGAGCCTGGGTCAATCGTGCTGGCTCGAACCGACCGCTCGTGGTGCTCGGCAGGTCGAAAAGGCTCGGGGTGTCGCTAGGCATCGGGTGCCTGGTCCTGGTGCTGGAGCGCGACGACCGGCACGACCGGGGCGCCGCTGTCGAACGACTCGACGTCGTAGGTCACGTCGTCGCCGACGAGCTCGGCCTTCCAGAGCGACTCTTGCCCGTGAAGCGCGACTTTGTCTCGGTTGTCGATCTCGGCGACTGCCCACTCGATCGACTGGAGCTGTCGCGGAGTGGACCCGACCATGACGAGGACGAGGGGCATCGACTCCTGAAGCGCCGCCATCATCGCCAGGTTCTCGGGCGAATCAAGGTTGGGCTGCTCCTGCTCGGGGACGTCGCCCTCCCAGAGCATCGCGGGCGGCGGCGGCGCGACGAAGCCACTGAGGCGCGTCGGGCTCGAGGCGAAGTTCGTCACGGCGTCCGGGCCGTTGGGCACCCGCCAGACGTAGACGAGACAGTCGTTGACCACGGGGAGCTTGTAGCCGCCGGGCGCCAACGTATGCGACAGGAAGCCCCTGCCGGTGAGTGCTTCTTCCGTGTCGACGAGCAGGTCGCGCCACTGAGTGCCGAACGCATTGGTGTACCTGGTCCTGGCTGCCTGGTGCGCCTCGGCCGAGTACTCGTGCCGGGTGCGGACGACCTCGACGACCACGTCGCGGACGGTGTCGGCGTGGGAGCCAAGGGCTTGGGCAGGCGAGCGAGGAGCCACGGCAGAACCTCCTGAAGCGCGGTGTCCGAGACCGGGACGGGCGGACGTGGCTTCAGTATGGCACGCGATCCGCGCACAAATGCTTCAGTGGTCCGCTCGCGTGTCGAACCTGTTCTGCCCGGACGGTCAGCGGTGAAGACGACGCCAAGAACTGCCGTCGAAGAGGCGCTTCGCCTGGTCCGGATGTGCTCGGCGCTGGGTGGCCGCGAGGTGGGGGTGGCGAATAGAACCCACATGTTCTATTCTCTTCTACGTGTGGGAGGTGGACGTCACCCTGGTCGAGCAGTGGATGCTCGACCTAGATGACGACTCCTACACACAGGTCGTCGCGGCCGTGGAGTTGCTCCGCGAGCACGGCCCACACCTGGGTCGCCCGCTCGTTGACACGATGGTCGGATCGGCCCACAAGAACATGAAGGAGCTGCGGCCCGGGTCGTCGGGCCGCTCGGAGATCCGGGTGCTGTTCGCCTTCGATCCTGCTCGCGCGGCGATCATGCTCGTGGCGGGGGACAAGGCCGGCAACTGGAAGGGCTGGTACAAGGTGAACCTTCCGATTGCCGATGACCTCTACACCGAGCACCTGGAACGGCTCAAGAAGGAGAAGAAGCGATGAGCACGAAGCGCACCCTCGATGACGTGCTCGCTGCGCGCCCTGTTGACCGGGCCGCGGTCGAGCAGGCCAAGGGCGAGATGCTGGGCGAGGTTCGCCTGCACCGGCTGCGCGAGCTTCGTCGCGAGGCGCCGGGAGGGGCGCTGAACCAGCAGCAGCTGGCCGAGCTCCTGCACGTCAGCCAGACCCGGGTCTCGCGTATCGAGCGCGGTGACCTCGCCCGCACCGAGATCGGCACGCTGCGCCGCTACGTCGAGGCCCTCGGCGGCCGGCTGGTCATCGATGTCGAGGTCGCCGACACCCGGTACCAGATCGCCTGACTCGCACCCTCGCAGAACGAGACCGCCCCGAGGTCATGCCCGGGGCGGTCTCGTCGTTCCGGGGCGTCAGGCTTGGTGCAGGCTGAGGTCCCGCTCTTGGCGCAACCAGTCGAACTGAGAGTCCACGTCGGGGTTCGAGTGCACGACGACTCGGCGAACGCTGTCGGAGGACTCCGACAGCGAGTGGGTCACCCCGTACGACCAGTGCAGGACCCGCCAGCGCTCATGGGGGAACACGCGGCCGGCCAGCGTCGCGACATCGACCTCGATCAGCGCGCCGGTGATCTCGTCGACAGGAAGCGCCGTGAGCCGCAGGGGCAAGGGAGTCATCCCCCGGACCGCGCGTCCTTGCGGTCCACGCGCCGACGGATAGGGTCGCGCCATGTCGACGAGCCGCTGGGTGGTCGTCGTCCCCGTCAAGACGGCAGCGGCGGGCAAGACGCGGCTGGCGGGCGTGCTGCCCGAGAGCCACCGGCAGGCGCTCGTGCGGGCCATGGCGCTCGACACCGTCGCGGCCGCGGTGGCGACGCCCGGCGTGGTGCGCGTGCTCGTGGTCACGGCGGACGAGCCGGTCCGACGCGGCCTGCCGGACGGTGCGGAGGCGGTCGACGAGCCGTCGGCCACCGAGGCGCCGCCAGGGGCGGTCGAGCCTGGCCTCGATGCCGCGGTGCTCACCGGGACCGTCCGCGCGGCTGCCCTCGACCCGGCGGCGGGTGTCGCGGTGCTGCTCGGCGACCTGCCCGCGCTGCGGCCCGACGACCTCGCGGCCGCGCTGCACCTCGCGGCCCAGCAC
>JAEWCA010000301.1 GCA_023390875.1 Actinomycetes bacterium | reverse complement strand
CGCCGGCCTCGTCCGCCGCGTGCACGGCGGCGCCGTCGCACCCGACGCCGCCGGCCGCCCGACCGACGAGCCGGGGTTCGAGGCGAAGCGCGGATGGTCGGGGCCCGAGAAGCAGGCCATCGCCCGGGCCGCCGCCGCGACCGTCGAGCCCGGTCAGGCGGTCGCGCTGTCCGCGGGCACCACGACGTACCTGCTGGCCGAGCTGCTCGCGTCCGACGCGAGCCTGCGCCCGCTCACGGTCGTGACCAACGGCCTGCGCGTGGCCGACGTGCTGCACCGCGCGCCGTCGGGCGCCGGGCTCGAGGTCATCCTCACCGGCGGGGTCCGCACGCCGTCGGACGCCCTGGTCGGGCCCGTCGCGGACGCGGCGCTCGCGCACCTGCGCGTCGACCGCACCTACCTCGGCGTGCACGGGCTCGACGCGGACGGGCTCACCACGCCGAACCTCGCCGAGGCGGCCACCGACCGCGCCCTCCTGGCGAGCGCCGCCGCGACGACCGTGCTCGCGGACCACACCAAGTGGGGCGTCGTCGGGCTCGCCCGCATCGCCTCGCTCGACGAGATCGACACGCTGCTCACCGACGACGGCCTGCCCGACGAGGCACGCCGACACCTGGCCGACCTGCCCGCCCACCTCACGCTCGCCCCCCTCGGAGCCGCACAGTGACACCTGCCACGACCGCCGACGTGCGCAAGACCACCACCCACCTCGCGGACGGCCGCGAGCTCATGTACTTCGACGACAGCGAGCCGTACGTGTCGGGCGCGGCGACCCGTCGGCTCGACGACCCACGCCCGCTGCCGGACCGGTTCGCGCCCGTGCACGACGAGCACGGCGTGCCGCAGCCCGTCACCGGCCCCGAGCTGCGTCGCGACCCGCTGACCGGCGAGTGGATCGCCATCGCGGCGCACCGCATGAACCGCACGTTCTTGCCGCCCGCCGACGCCAACCCGCTCGCCCCCGCGCGGCCGGGCGCCGCGTACCAGGACGGCGAGATCCCGGCCGAGGACTACGACGTGGTCGTGTTCGAGAACCGGTTCCCGTCGCTGCTGGCCGTGCCGGGGGCGGCCGACGGGGAGAGCCACCGCGACGACGAGCCGCTGTGGACCGTCCGCCCGGCCGCCGGCCGGTGCGAGGTCGTCTGCTTCTCGTCCGACCCGACCCAGTCGCTGCGCACCGTCGGCCCGCGCCGCATGCGCACGATCATCGAGGCCTGGGCGGACCGCACCGCGGCGCTCGGCGCGCTGCCCGGCATCGAGGAGGTGTTCGTCTTCGAGAACCGCGGCAAGGAGATCGGCGTCACGCTGCACCACCCGCACGGGCAGATCTACGCGTTCCCGTACCTCACGCCGCGCACGACGCGGATGCTCGAGCGGGCCCGCGCGCACCACGACGAGACCGGCCGCCTGCTGGGCCGCGACGTGCTCGACGCCGAGCTGGCCCACGGCGAGCGCGTGGTCCTCGAGTCGGAGCACTGGGTCACGTACGTGCCGTTCGCCGCGCGCTGGCCGGTCGAGGTGCACCTCGCCCCGCGCCGCGACGTGCCCGACCTGCCGGCGCTCACGGACGACGAGCGCGCCGACCTCGCGACGACGTACCTGACCCTGCTGGACCGGCTCGACCGGTTCTTCGAGGACGACGGCACGAGCATCCCGCTCCCGTACATCTCGGGGTGGCACCAGGCGCCCGTCGGCGAGGGCCGCGACGTCTCCCGCCTGCACCTCGAGGTCATCTCCGTGCTGCGCGCCCCGCACAAGCTCAAGTACCTGGCGGGCGTCGAGTCCGGCGCCGGTGCCTGGATCAGCGACACGACGCCCGAGAAGATCGCGGCCCGACTCAAGGAGCTCGCGTGACCGCGACCGACCGGCTCGACCCCTGGACCGTCGACGAGGGCTCCGCGCGTGCCCGCGCGCTGTTCGTCGACAGGTTCGGCGCCGACCCCGACGGCGTCTGGTCCGCGCCCGGTCGCGTGAACCTCATCGGCGAGCACACGGACTACAACGACGGCCTGTGCCTGCCGATCGCACTCCCCCACCGCACGTACGCGGCGGTGCGTCGGCGCGACGACGAGCGCATCCGGCTGGTGTCCGCGCAGGAGGCCGGTGACCCGCGCGAGGTCGAGCTCGCGGACGTCGGCCCGGGCACGGTCGACGGCTGGCCCGCGTACGTCGCGGGCGTCGCGTGGGCGCTGCGGCGGGCCGGTCACCGGGTCGGCGGCTTCGACGTCGCGATCGACTCGTGCGTGCCGTCCGGCGCGGGTCTGTCGTCGTCGGCGGCGCTCGAGGCGTCCGTCGCGATCGCGCTCGACGCCCTGCACGAGCTGGGCCTCGGCGCGGACGACGCGGGCCGGTCCGCGCTCACGGCGCTGTGCGTCCGCGCCGAGAACGAGATCGCCGGCGCGCCCACGGGCGGCATGGACCAGGCGGCGGCGCTGCGGTCGCAGGCCGGCCACGCGCTGCTGCTCGACTGCCTCGACGGGTCGGTGCGGCACGTGCCGTTCGACCTCGCCGCCGAGGGGCTCGCACTGCTCGTCGTCGACACGCGCGCCGAGCACGCCCTGGTCGACGGCCAGTACGCGGCC
>JAEWCA010000160.1 GCA_023390875.1 Actinomycetes bacterium | reverse complement strand
ACCCTGGCCCCAGCCGGGCGCGTCGCCCGCGGGGACCGCGAGCGTCACGGCCTGCGGTGCGGTCGGCGCGCTCCAGCTCTCGCCGGTCGTCGAGCCGTACCCGGACCAGCCCGCCTTGTTCCGGGCGCGGACCGTGACCTGGTACTGGTGACCGCGCTCGGCGGGTGCGATCGCGTACGTCGTGACGTCCGCGCCGAGCGGCACCGCGGCGCCGCCGTCGACCGACAGCTCGTACCCCTGGATCGCGTCGCCGTTGTTGGCGGGCGGCGTCCACGCCACGTCGATCCGGGCGTCGCCGAACCAGCCGGTGGTGCTGCGCGTCGCCGTCACCGCGGGGGGGTCGGGCACGGCGGCGGGAGCCATGGGCTGCGAGAACGGGCTCCACGCGCTGGGGTCCGGCGCCTTGTTGTGGGCGCGGACCCGGACCGTGTACGCGGTGCCGTTGCGCAGGCCGGTGAACGTCGCACGCGTCGTCGCGACGGTCATCGAGCCCACGCCGGTCACGGGGAGCGGCGAGATCTCGACCGTGTAGCTGGTGACGGGCGACCCCGGCGACGACGGCTGGGCCCACGTCGCGGTGATCGACCGGTCCCCGAACTCGAGGGTCGGCGCTCCGGGCGCGTCCGGCACGGCGTCCGGTCGGGCCGGGATCGACGGGGGGCTCGGCTCGGACAGGTCGACCGCGTTCTGCGCCGCGACCGTGAACGTGTACTCGACGTCGTTCGTCAGGTTGTCGATCGTGCACGTCGTGCTCGCGCACTGGCGGACTATCCCGCCCGGGCTCGCGACGACCCGGTAGCCCGTGATCTCGGCGCCCCGGTTGTCGGGCGCGTCCCACTGCAGCACGACGGTCCGGTCGCGGACCTCCAGGACCTTCGGTGCCGTGGGCTGCGCGGGCTTGCCGCGCACGACGACCGTCATGCGCGCCTCGACCTCACGGTCGGGGTCGCCCGTGACGTCGCGGACCCGCACGCGCGTGACCATGCGTCCGATGAACCCGACCGCGGGCCGCACGCTCACCGAGCCACCGGACGTCGACGCGGTGCCGGCACCCGGCGTCTCGACCGTGGCGCCCAGCACCGTGAGCGGCTCCGGGAACGGGTTCCACGCGTGCCCGAGCACGTCGAACGTCGTCTCGCGGCCCTCGACGCCCGTCTGCTCCTGCGGGTCGACGCGCGCGACGGCACGCGTGCTCGCGATGACGCGGAGAGAGACCGACGCGTCGAGCGAGCCCGTACGGCCGTAGCCGATGCGGATCTTGAGCTCACCGGTGCGACCCTTCGGGGTCTGCACGTCGGCGGAGACCCTGAGGACGCTCTTGTCGAGCTCGACCACGAACCCGTCGGGGATCGCGGACGCGACCTGGTACGTGTACCGGTCGTCGTCGGACGCCTGGCCCTCGGGCCCCGTGGTGAACGACCGCAGGTCCACCGAGATCGGGGCCTCGCCCGGCGCGACGTCGATCGTCGACGGCGTGAACGTCGGCGGGTGGTCGTCGACCGCGTACACCTCGATCGGCAGCGTGATGAACGACGAGTTGGCGGTCGTGTCGCCCGCCCCCGCCGCGTCGGTGACCTCGAGCGAGATCGACGCCGGCCCGGCGTAGCCCGGTGCGGACGTGAACTGCAGCGTGTGGCTGTCCGCCACGAGGCTCGTCCCGTCGGACTTCGTCGCCGTCACGCCGACCGGGTCCTTCACGGACGCCTGCTTGCCGGGAGCGACCTTGACCTGCTCGTCGAGCGGGATGACGAGCTTCTCCCCCGACGCGACGCGCAGCTCGGGTGCGTTGCGCCGCACCGTCGGGCGGAAGAACCCGAGCGCGGGCACCGTGATGAACGCGTACGACGACGCCGCCGTCGACTGCGGCGCGGTCCGGTTGGTCAGCAGGTACGGCAGCGTCTGCGTGTGGTCGACGAGCGTGACGAGCACGTGCCCGTCCGGCGTGACCTGCGCGACGTCGCCGACGGCCTTCGGCACGGACACCTCGAGGTCGCTCAGCGGTCCGCTCGGGTTCTGCGCGACCGCCAGCACGTCGACGGAGACGTCGGACCGGCCGATCGTGTCGGTCGCGGGCACGACCACGTCGCGCGCGATCGGTGGCAGCACCGGGGCGTCGTCGGTGACCGTGACGGTGAGGATGGCCGAGTCGCGGCCGCCGCGGGCGTTCTGCGCCGTGTACGCGATCTGGACGACGGTCGGGTCGTCGGGTGCGTGCACGATGATGCGCCGGCTCTCGACCTTGGCGTCGGTGCCCTCGGGCATCTCCAGGTCGGGCGCGAGCTCGAGCTCGGCACCGCTCGAGTCGACGTCGTTCGCGAGCACCCGGACCTCGACCGTCTGGCCGGGCTTCACGGTGACGGCGTCGTCGCGCGCGACCACGCTCGCCGCGCCCGTCGGACGCTTCGCGATGCCGACCCGGATCGTCGCGACCGCGCGCTGACCCGCCCAGTCCTCGACGGCGTACGTGAACGTGTCGGTGCCGGACTCGCCCGGGATCGACTCGTAGAGCAGGTAGTCGGCGCCGACCGTCGTCACGCGGCCGTGCACGGGCGCCTGCGCGACGCCGAGCAGCGTGACGCCGTCGCCGTCGGGGTCGATCCCGACGAGCGGCACGTCGATGCGGACCGTGTCACCCGCGAACACCCGCGCCACGAGGTCCCGGGGACGCGGGGGCGCCTTCGCCGCCGCGTCCGACGCGTGCACCCGGACCGTCACCTGGGCCGCGGTCCGGTTGCCGGTCGCGTCGCGCACCGAGAACGTCGCGTGCGCGGTCATGGGCGCGTCGGGCGCCTGGTAGCGCAGCACGTCGCCCGAGACGAAGAGCAGGCCCTCACCGGGTCCGAGCGGCTCCGCGAGCTCGCGCTCGAGCGTGAGGTGGTCGCCGTCCGGGTCGTACGCGGACTCCAGCACCGGGATCGTCACGACCCCGCCGGTGCGCACGCTGACCTCGACGTCCTTGACGACCGGCGGCTGCGACGTCGCGGCGGGCGGGACGGGGTGCACGACGATCTCGCCGACGGCCTCCGCGGCGCCGTTCGACACGACGTAGCGCAGCGGCACGGGGCCGTCGAGGGTGCGCTGCGCACGGATCTGCACGAGGTGGTGGTCGAGGATCGCGACCTTGAGACCGGCGGCGTCGCCGCCCTCGACCGAGAGCAGCACGAGGACCTTGCCGGCCGGGTCGCTGTCGTTGTCGAGCGGGTCGACCGTCACCTCGCCCCCGGCGGGCAGCAGCGCGAGGTCGCGGACCGCGACGGGCGGCTCGGCCTGCTCGGGCCACTCGCGCACGTCCACGCGGGCGAGCCCGGTGGCCTGCTGCGGCGGGGCGGCGATGACGAACGGCACGTAGTAGGTGCCGGCGCGCGCCGCCTGGAACGTGAACGTCCCGGCGGCGAGGTCGGGGACGACCGTGGCGCCGGCGACGTCGTCGACGCTCGCGAGCCGCGCGGGCTCCCGGCCCGCGCTGCGCACCGCCCCCAGCGGGTTCACCGACACGGGCTGGTTGACGTACGTGACGGCGTGCACGGGGTCGATCTGGGGCTTCAGCGAGCCGGCGGGGCGGACCTGCACGTCGAGCGTGCCCTCGATCACCGACGTGCCGTCCGAGACCTGCAGCGTCACGCGCGTGGTCCCGAGGTTCGTGCCGTCGGCCTTGAACGTCACCGCACCGTCCTGGCGGAACTGCACCGAGCCCGCCGCGGGGTCGGACGTGGCACCGACGAGCAGCAGGTCGTCGCCGTCGGGATCGGTGAAGTCGGCGAGCGCGTCGTGCTCGACCTGACCGCCCTGCTCGACCTCGACCGACCCGGTGCGGAGCTGGACCGGCGGTCCCTGCTCCCCCTCGCCGCGGACCGTGAGGCGCACGTGCGCGGTCGACGGGGGGCTCTGGCCGCGCCCGTCGGTGATCGTGTACGTCACGTCGACGGTGCCCGTGGCGCCCGACGCGACGACGACCTGCAGCGCACGGCCGCCGTAGATCGACTCCAGGTGGCCGAACTCCGCGGGCACCGGGTCGAACTGCGAGATCGCGAGGATGCCGCAGTCGGACGACGAGTCGTTGTCGATGACCGGCAGGATCGTGGTCCGTCCGGCGCGGACCCCGAAGGCGTCGTCGGTCGCGGTGGGCGGCGCCGACTGGTCCGTGCACTCGGTGACGAGCTCCTGCGTGGTGTCCGGGCTGTCGGACTGCTCGTCGGACTCCTCGGGCTCCTCCTGGGGGACGATGTCCTGCCAGTTCGGCACGTGCAGGTCGGTGTCCTGCGTCGGCATCCAGAGCCGTCCGCGCTTGGTGTCGTTGAGCACGACCATCTGGCGGTTCACGCGGAACACCAGCTCGTCCTCGGACGACATGTCCTCGAGGTTCTCGACCCGGGGCTTCGTGCCCTCGCACAGCTCCACGTACGACCCCTGCGACGACGCCCACGCGCCGTGCGCGCACCGTCCCACGCGCACCGGTGCGGCCGGCTTCCCGGTGCCGTCGGTCTCGTGCTCGACGACCGCGCCGCCGTCCAGCGGGACCTCGAGCAGCGCGGTCCGGCTCGCGACGAGCACGGTCGACGCCTGCGGCCCCGCCTGCTGGAGCGTCAGGTCGTCACCGGTCAGCTCGACGCTGCCGTGCAGCGTCCGCAGCGTGCTGCCCGACAGCACGACCGGCTCGTCGCCGACGGCCGTCAGCTGGTCGACGTCCCCGGCACCGACCGACCCGACCTGCTGGAGCGCCGGCTCGCCCGACGACACCTGCACCCGGGTCACCGCGCCGTCCTCGGGCGAGACGCCGAGCGCCACGCCGGAGCGCGCGACCACCACGGCCCCGCCGTCGCCGAGCGCGAGGTCGGGGCGCTCCTGGCCCA
>JAEWCA010000264.1 GCA_023390875.1 Actinomycetes bacterium | reverse complement strand
GCCGGGCGCAGCGGCGTGCACGGGCGGCCGGTGCCGCCGTCGACGGTGGCGCGCCTGCCGGGGTACCTGCGGGCGCTCGACTCGCTCGCGGCCGAGGGCGTGGTGCTCACGTCGTCGGACGAGCTCGCGGGCCGCGCGGGGGTGAACCCGGCGCAGCTGCGCAAGGACCTGTCGTTCCTCGGCTCGTACGGGCGGCGCGGGATCGGGTACGACGTCGCGCACCTGTCGGAGCAGGTGGGCACGGTGCTCGGGCTGACGACGCAGCGCCGCGTCGTCATCGTCGGGATCGGCAACCTGGGGCACGCGCTCGCGAACTACTCGGGGTTCGCCGAGCGGGGCTTCGCGGTCGTCGGGCTGGTGGACGCGGACCCGGCGGTGGTCGGCACCACGGTGGCGGGCCTGGTGGTGCGGCCGTTCGAGGACCTGCGGGCGCTGGTGTCGTCGACGGACGCGAGCATCGGCGTCATCGCGACGCCCGCGGCGGTCGCGCAGGCGGTGTGCGACGCGCTGGTCGACGCGGGCGTCGGGGGGATCCTCACGTTCGCGCCGCGCGCGCTGCGGGTGCCCGACGGGGTCGACCTGCGGGCGGTCGACGTGGCGTCGGAGCTCGCGATCCTCGCGTTCCACGACCAGTGGCGCTCGGCGACCCTGGCGTGACGCCGGGCTGCTGTCGACGACGCCCCCGGCAGGACGCACGAGAGGCCGGCGCCTCCCGGGTGGGGAGGTGCCGGCCTCTCGGCTGCTGCTGGACCCGCGGCCGCGGGAGGTGTCAGCCCTGGCGGATCGCCGAGACGTCGAGGGCGATCACGACCTTGTCGGAGACGAGGACGCCGCCGGCCTCGAGGGCCGCGTTCCAGGTCAGGCCGAAGTCCTTGCGGGAGATCGTCACGGTGGCCTCGAACCCGGCGCGCGTGTTGCCGAACGGGTCGACGGCGGTGCCGTTGAACTCGGTCGCGAGCTCGACGGGCTGCGTGACGCCGTGGATGGTGAGGTCACCGGCGATGACGTACTCGCTGCCGGCCTCGCGGATCTCGGTGGAGACGAACGTCCACTGGCCGAACTTCTCGACGTCGAAGAAGTCCCCGCTCTTGAGGTGGCCGTCGCGGTTCGCGTCGCCGGTGGAGACCGCCGAGGGGTCGAGCGTGACGGAGACCGAGGTGCCGGCGAGGTCCTCGCCGACCGTGATGGTGCCCTCGGAGACCGCGACCGTGCCCCGGACCTTCGAGATGCCCGCGTGGCGGACGGTGAAGGCGGCCTCGGTGTGCGAGCCGTCGATGGCCCAGGTGCCGGTGGTGAGGCCGGTGGGGAGTGCGGTCGTGGTGGTGCTCATGGGGTCCTCCGTGCTTGTTGAATCATCAACCATCTGGATAGTTAAAAGTTGTACTAGACTTCGGGCAGAAGCGCAACCCCTGGAGGAACGGACGTGAGCACCACCACACCCGCCGTCGGCGACCGCCCTGCCGTGACGGCCGACACCGTGCAGTGGCTCACGGCCGAGCAGCAGGTGCTCTGGCGGGACTTCCTCGTCGGCACCCAGCGGCTCGCCGACGTGCTCGCGCACGAGCTCGAGGCGAGGTCCGGGCTGTCGAGCCACGAGTACGAGGTCCTCGTGCGGCTCTCGGAGAGCCCCGACCGCACGCTGCGCATGGCGCAGCTCGCCGACCACCTCGCGCACTCCCGCAGCCGGCTCACGCACACCATCCGGCGCATGGAGCAGTCGGGCCTCGTCGTCCGCACCGCCTGCGCCGAGGACGCGCGCGGCGTGAACTGCACCATGACCGACCGCGGGTGGGAGGTGCTCGTCGCGGCGGCACCCGGGCACGTGCAGTCGGTCCGCGACCACCTCGTCGACGTGCTCACCGACGAGCAGTTCCGGGCGCTCGGCGAGGCCATGGGCGTCGTCCGCGAGCACCTCTCGGGTGGCCCGTGTCACGTCGAGTGACGGCCCGATCCGTCGGGAGCACCCAGGTCGGGCTGCGAGACTGACCCCCATGGTCGCCACCACCATCCACCTGCTGCGCCACGGCGAGGTGCACAACCCCGAGGGCGTGCTCTACGGACGGCTGCCGGGCTACCACCTGTCCGAGCGCGGGCACGCCATGGCGCGCATGGTCGCCGACCACCTCGCGGGCGTGACGGACGGCCCGGACGCGACCTCCCGGCGCGACGTCGTCGCCGTGATCGCCTCGCCGCTGCAGCGTGCGCAGGAGACGGCCGCACCCATCGCCGAGGCGTTCGGCCTGCCGATCGGCACCGACCAGCGGCTCATCGAGGCGGGCAACCACTTCCAGGGCATGACGTTCGGCGTCGGCGACGGCTCGCTGCGCCACCCGGGCCACTGGCCCTACCTGCGCAACCCGTTCCGCCCGTCGTGGGGCGAGCCGTACCGCGACCAGGTCGACCGCATGCTCGCGGCCGTCGACACCGCGCGCGACGCCGCCCGCGGCCACGAGGCCGTGCTCGTCAGCCACCAGCTCCCGGTCTGGGTCACGCGCCTCGCGCTCGAGGGACGCCGGCTGTGGCACGACCCGCGGCGCCGGCAGTGCTCGGTCGCGTCGCTCACGAGCCTCGTGTTCTACGACGACCGGCTCGTGCGCATCTCGTACACCCAGCCGGCGGCCGCGCTGCTGCCCGGCGCGTCGACCGTCGCGGGGGCCTGACGTGCGGGCGAGGCTCCGTCGACGGCGCGCGTCCGCGGCTCTCGTCGCAGGGGTCACCCTGCTCGGGCTGGTGGCCGCGTGCTCAGGGGGCGACGACGACGCCCGCACGCCGGACGACGTCACGGACCAGGGCTACCAGTCCGGGGACGGCAGTGCGACCACCTGGAAGGTTTCGGACCGCAAGGGGCCCGTCGAGCTGTCGGGCACCGACTTCGACGGCAACCCGGTCGACACGGCCGACTGGAGGGGCGACGTCGTCGTCCTCAACACCTGGTACGCGAACTGCCCGCCGTGCCGTGCCGAGGCACCCGACCTCGTCGCGCTCGCCACGACGTACGCCGACCAGGGCGTGCACGTGCTCGGCATCAACGGCACGGACTCCGCCGGTGCCGCGCAGGCGTTCCAGCGGCAGTTCGAGGTGCCGTACCCGAGCATCGCGGACACCGACGGGACCGCGGTGGCGGACCTGCAGGGCTCCGTCCCCGTGAACGCGGTCCCCACGACCGTGGTGCTCGACCGCGACGGCAAGGTCGCCGCACGCATCCTCGGCCTGGCCGAGGGGTCGACCCTGTCGGCGATCGTCGACGACCTGCTCGCGGAGCAGCCGTCGTGAACCTCGCGGCGACCGGGACCGCGGCCGTGCTGGTCACCGGGGCGGGCGACGCGTTCGGCCGGATCGTCACGTCCGGCTCGATGCTGCTCGCCGTCCCGGTCGCGCTGCTCGCCGGGCTCGTGTCGTTCGCGTCGCCCTGCGTCCTGCCGCTCGTGCCCGGCTACCTCGGGTACCTCGGCGGGATGGCCGGGTCGACGTCGGGTCCGTCGCGCGCGTCGGGGACGGGCGGCACGGCGACCGCCGTCCGCACCGCGCCGGCCCGCAGCCGGGTGCTCGCAGGCGTCGCGCTGTTCGTCGCCGGGTTCACCGCGGTGTTCGTCGTCTACGGCGTGCTCGCGGGATCGCTCGGCAGCACGCTGCACCGCTGGCAGGACCCCGTCACGCGGGTCCTCGGCGTCGTCGTCGTCGTCATGGGCCTGTCGTTCCTCGGGCTCGTGCCGTTCCTGCAGAACGAGCGCCGTCTGCACCTCGCGCCCCGGGCCGGGCTGTGGGGCGCGCCGCTGCTGGGCGTGACGTTCGGCGTCGGCTGGACGCCGTGCATCGGCCCCACGCTCGCGGCGATCCTCACGCTCTCGCTCGGCGACGGCTCCGCGCTGCGCGGCGGGCTGCTCGCCGTCGCGTTCTGCGTCGGCCTCGGCCTGCCGTTCCTGCTGGTCGCGCTCGGCGTCGAGAGCAGCACTCGCATGCTCGGGTTCCTGCGCCGGCACCGGCTCGCGATGATGCGGTTCGGCGGCGCGATGCTCGTGGTGCTCGGCCTCGCGCTCGTCACGGGCGTGTGGAACGACTGGGCCGCCTGGCTGCAGGGACAGCTCACGGGCGCCGACGGATTCGTGCCGGTGGTGTGACGTGAGCGCCTACCGCCCCGAGGGTCTCGACGACGTCTTCACCGGCACGGTCACCGACGACAACCCCGCGCCCGCACCCGTGCAGGTGCCGTCGATCGGGTTCACCGGCTGGCTGCGCTGGGCGTGGCGCCAGCTCACGAGCATGCGCGTCGCGCTCCTGCTGCTCATGCTGCTCGCCGTCGCGGCCGTCCCCGGCACGGTGTGGCCGCAGCGCGTGCAGAGCCCCGAGAAGGTCGCGACGTACCTCGTCGACCACCCGACGCTCGGCCCGTGGCTCGACCGCCTCGGCTTCTTCGGCGTGTACTCGTCGATCTGGTTCTCGGCCGTCTACCTGCTGCTGTTCGTGTCCCTGGTCGGCTGCATCCTGCCGCGCACCGCGGTGCACCTGCGGGGGGTCCGCGGGCGTCCGCCGCGCACACCGCGCCGGTTCGGCCGGTTCCCTGCGCAGGGCGACGGCACCGCGGACGACGAGCCCCGGGTCGTCGTCGAGCGCGCCGCGGCGGTCATGCGACGCGGACGGCTCCCGTTCTGGCCGACGTACCGCGTCGACACCCACGACGAGGGCCGCGGCACGTGGTCCGTGTCCGCCGAGCGCGGCTACCTGCGCGAGACCGGCAACCTCGTGTTCCACCTCGCGCTCGTCGGGCTGCTCGTGTCCGTCGCGACCGGGCAGCTGCTGCACTACCGCGGCCAGGCGATCGTCGTGCAGGGCCGCGGGTTCGCGAACGCGCAGGTCGACTACGACACGTTCGAGCAGGGCACCGCGTTCCGCCCGTCGTCCCTCGTGCCGTTCACGCTGCGGCTCGACGACTTCGAGGCCCGGTTCGACCCCGACACGCTGCAGTCGCGCGACTTCACCGCGCACGTGACGCTCACCGAGCCCGGCTCGGACCCCGAGGCCCGGACCATCAAGGTCAACCACCCGCTCGACGCGGGCGGCGCCAAGGTCTACCTGCAGGGCAACGGGTACGCGCCCGACATCACCGTGCGCGACAAGGCCGGCGAGGTCGCCTACGCCGGGCCCGTGCCGTTCCTGCCGCAGGACGAGGTCTACACGTCGCGCGGCGTCGTCAAGGTGCCCGACGTGTCCGGCGACCAGCCGCAGGTCGGCATCATCGGCTACCTGCTGCCCACCGCGCAGGAGGTCGGCCAGGACCTCTACCGGTCCGTGAACCCGCAGCCCGACGACCCGCTCCTCGTGCTGTCCGTGTGGTCGGGCAACCTCGGCCTCGACACCGGCGTGCCGCAGAACGTGTACCAGCTCGACGAGTCCCGGCTCACGCAGTCGGTCGACGCCGACGGCAAGCCCGTCACGCTCTACGTGCGGCCCGGCGAGACCGTGGACCTGCCCGACGACCTCGGCAGCCTCACGTTCGAGGGCCTGCCCCGGTACGTCGCGCTCGACCTGCGGCACGACCCCGCGCTGCCGTTCGTGCTCGTGTTCGCGCTCGCCGCGTTCGCCGGGCTCGCCGCCTCGCTGTTCGCACCCCGGCGGCGGCTGTGGCTGCGCGCGACGCCGGGCGCGGACGGCGGTCCTACAGTGGTGACCGCCGCCGGTCTCGCCCGGGGCGACGACGTCGGCCTCCAGCCCGAGCTCGACCGGGTGCTCCGGGCGACCCTCGGCGCCTCGCCCGACGACACGGCCGACCGAGCTCCGGCCGGCACCCCAGACAGCACTCCCGACAGCACCCTCGACAGCACCCGAGAGAGCACGCCATGAACACCGGTGACCTCAGCACCCTGCTCGTGTGGGGCGCGATGACCGCCCTCACGATCGCGCTCGTCGCGTACGCCGTCGACCTCGCGGCCATCGCCGAGCGCGCGCAGCGCAAGGTGCCCGCGAAGGCGGCGGCGTCGGCGCGGGCCGCGGGACGGACGACGACGGCCGTCGCCACGCCCCCCGGC
>JAEWCA010000224.1 GCA_023390875.1 Actinomycetes bacterium | reverse complement strand
CGTCAGTCCTTGACCGTGAAGCCCGAGCTCTTCAGGTCGTCGACGGTCGCGGTCTGCATGGCCTGGACGGCGTCGGTGAACGCCGACGCCTTCTTGGCCTCGGTGGCCTTGCCGAACTCGTCGTTGTACGCGGAGTAGGCGACGTTGACGTTCGGGCCGTACGTGAACGGGTTGACCGTCTGGGCGATCTCGCCGGCCAGCGTGTAGAAGTCCGGCTGGTTGGAGAAGAACTCCGGCGGGTTCGCGAGCGCCTGCGCCTGCCCGGGGATGTCGGCCGGGTAGAGGCCGCCCGCGGAGACGAGGATGTCGACGGCCTCCTGGTCGGAGTTCATCCACGCGATGAACTGCGCAGCCTCCTTCGGGTGCTTCGACTGCGTCGTGACCGAGCTGGCCGAGCCGCCCCAGTTGCCCGTCGCGTTCTCGCCGTCCCACTGCGGCATCGGCGCCATCTTCCACTTGCCGGCGGTGTCGGGGGCGTTGCCCTGCAGCACGCCGGGCGCCCAGATGGCCGAGAGCCAGCCGACCTGCGTGCCGTCGTTGAGCGCGGCGTTCCACTCGGGGGTGTACATCGGCTTGTTGTCGATGACGCCGCGCTCCACGAGGTCGCCCCAGTACTCGGCGACCTTGAGCGTCTGCACGCTGTTGATCTCGACGGACCACGCGTCGCCGTCGATGCCCCACCACGAGGCACCGGCCTGCTGCGTGAGGCCCGTGAACCAGCCGGCGTCCGTCGCGGAGAACGTGCCGAGGTACTTGGTCGGGTCGGCCGTGTGCAGCTGCTCGGCGACCTGGGCGTACTGCTCCCACGTGGTCGGCACCTGCAGGCCGAGCTGCTGGAAGATGTCCTCGCGGTAGTAGAACTCCATGGGGCCGGAGTCCTGCGGGACGCCGTAGACGGCGTCGGAGCCGAGCGTCACGGCCTCCCACGTGCCGGCGGCGAAGTGGTCCTTCGTGCCGTCGGGGAGCACGTCCGCGATGTCGGCGAGGGCGTCGGACGAGACCAGCGTGGGGATCTTCTGGTACTCGGTCTGGAAGACGTCGGGGGCGCCCGAGCCGGCCTTGATCGCGGTGAGGAGCTTGGTGACGGCCGGGTCGCCGCCGTCCTGCTTGTTGACCGTCACGTGGATGTCCGGGTTCTTCGCGTTCCACGCGTCGACGACCTCCTCCATGCCCGGCGCCCAGGTCCAGAAGGTCAGCTCGACCTTCTCGCCCGAGGAGCCGCCGGAGTCGTCGGCCGTGTCGTCGCCGCCGCCGGACGAGCAGGCGGTGGCGAGCAGAGCGGTCGCGGCGACGACCGCCGCGAGCCGCAAGCTGGTGTGCAGACGCATCTGACCTCCTTGTCATGGTCCGTCGCGGGGAGCGTCGGACGGGGGCGCCGTACCGGCCGCCCTACCTGTGCACGCTCACAGTAACGATCAGGTTCGAACGATTGTCAACACCCGTGCTGGTGGTGTTATCTAGTCGTTGTGAACGGTCACAGCCACTGGGACCGTTCACAACTTTCGCCCGACCGACCCGACTTGGGGTGTCATGTCCGACCACAACGCACCGGTCCCGCCCTGGCCGACCGGGCTCGACGGCATCGCCTACGGCGGCGACTACAACCCCGAGCAGTGGCCCGAGGAGGTCTGGCTCGAGGACGTCGCCCTCATGCGCGAGGCCGGCGTCACGCTGGTGAGCGTCGGCATCTTCTCGTGGGCGCTGCTCGAGCCGAAGGAGGGCGTGTACGAGTTCGCCTGGCTCGACCGCCTGCTCGACCTGCTGCACGCGCACGGCATCCGGGTCGACCTCGGCACCCCGACCGCGTCGCCGCCCGCCTGGTTCTTCGCGACCTACCCCGACGCGCGCGTCGTCACCCGCGACGGCACGGTGCTCGGGTTCGGGTCGCGCGGCATGGCCAGCCCGAGCTCACCCGAGTACCGCAGCGCCGCCGTCGCGATCACCACCGAGCTCGCGCGCCGCTACGGCCGCCACCCCGCCGTCGCGCTGTGGCACGTGCACAACGAGTACGGCGCCCCCGTCTCCGACGACTACTCCCCCGCGTCCGCCGCCGCGTTCCGCCGCTGGCTCCAGGCCCGGTACGGCACGCTCGACGCCCTCAACGACGCGTGGGGCACCACGTTCTGGGGCCAGTGGTACGGCGACTGGGAGCACGTCGGCGTCCCCGCCGTCGCCGCGAGCGTCGTCAACCCCGCGCAGCGGCTCGACTTCGCCCGGTTCACCGACCACGCGTTGCGCGAGTGCTTCGTCGCCGAGCGGGACGCGATCCGCGCACACTCGGCCGTGCCGATCACCACCAACTTCATGGCCGGCGCGTGCCCGTCCACCGACCTGTGGGCGTGGGGCCGCGAGGTCGACGTCGTCTCGAACGACCACTACCTCACCGCCGCCGACCGTCGCGGCCACGTCGGCCTCGCGCTCGCCGCCGACCTCACCCGTTCGGTCGCCGGCGGCAAGCCCTGGATGCTCATGGAGCACTCCACGTCGGCCGTGAACTGGCAGCCCCGCAACGTCGCCAAGCGGCCCGGCGAGATGGCGCGCAACGCGTACGCGCACCTCGGGCGGGGTGCCGACGCGATCCTGTTCTTCCAGTGGCGGGCCTCCCGGTCCGGCGCCGAGAAGTTCCACTCCGCGATGCTGCCGCACGCCGGCACGTCGTCCCGGGTGTGGCGGGAGGTCACCGCGCTCGGCGCCGAGCTCGGCCGGCTCGCCGAGCTCCGGGGGTCGCGCGTGCGGGCCGACGTCGCGATCCTGTGGGACTGGGAGTCGTTCTGGGCGCAGGACCTCGAGTGGCGGCCCAGCGTCGACCTCGACCACCGCGAGCGCATCAACGCGTTCTACGAGCGGCTGTGGCAGGACGGCGTGACGGTCGACTTCGCGCACCCGTCGTCCGACCTGTCGGGGTACCGCATGGTCCTCGCACCGGCGTCGTACCTGCTCACGGCCGCCGACGGCGCGAACCTCGCGGCGTACGTCGAGGGCGGCGGCACGCTCGTCGCGTCGTACTTCTCGGGCATCGTCGACGAGCGCGACGCGGTGCACCCCGGCGGCTACGGCGCACCCCTGCGGTCTGCCCTCGGGCTCGGCGTCGAGGAATTCCTGCCGCTGCGCGCGGGCGACTCGGTGCACCTCGACTGGCGTCCCGGCACCGACGCGCACACCGAGCTCGTCGGCGACGTGTGGACGGACGACCTCGTGCTCGACGGCGCCGACGTCGTCGCGACGTACGTCGACGGACCCGCCGCCGGGCGGCCCGCGATCACCCGCCACGCGCACGGCGCCGGCGCCGGCTGGTACGTGTCCACGCGGCTCGACGTCGACGCGCTCGGCGTGGTGCTCTCCGACGCGTACGCCGACGCGGGCATCACCCCGAGCCCCCTGCCCGGAGAGGTCGAGGTGGTCCGCCGGCGCGGCGAGCAGGCCGACTACCTCGTCGTGCTCAACCACGGCGACGAGCCCGTCGACGTCCCCGCGCACGGCACGTCGCTGCTCACCGGCGACGTCGTGGACGGGTCGGTCAAGGTGCCGGCCGGCGGGTACGCCCTCGTGCGCGAGTCCCGCGCCGGCTGACACGTCGCCGCGGCCCGGGTCGGTCACTCGGCCCGGGTCGCGCCCACCACCGCTCCCCCGGGCGGTGGCCGTGCCCGGGGACGACGGGCACGGAAAGGCCGGCC
>JAEWCA010000119.1 GCA_023390875.1 Actinomycetes bacterium | reverse complement strand
CGTCCCCCTCGCCCCGCACGGCGACGGCCTCACCCCCGCCGGGGACCCGGCGACGCCCACGACGACGAGGCGCGCACCCGCCGCCGCGGCAGCACGAGGAGAACGCCCATGAGACCGGAAGGCATGGAGCAGGCCGCGGCGATCCTCGCGGCGCTCGGCGGCGTCGACAACATCGACGAGATCGAGCCCTGCACGACCCGGCTGCGCTCGCTCGTGCGCGACACGACCCTCGTCGACGCGGCCGCCCTCCGCGCGGCCGGCGCGTTCGGCGTGATGATCTCCGGCCGCGTCGTGCAGGTCGTCGTCGGCCCGAACGTCGACACGATCGCGAGCGACCTCGACGACCTGATGTGACCCGCACGGCCCCGTGACGCACCCCGAGTCCCCCGCACGAAGGAGCACGAGATGAGCAAGGCAGCACAGATCCTCGCGGCCCTGGGCGGCGACGACAACGTCGTCGACCTGGAGCCCTGCATCACCCGGCTGCGCATCGAGGTCGAGGACCCGTCGCGCGTCAACGAGGCCGCGCTCAAGGCCGCCGGTGCGATCGCCGTGGTCCGGTCGGGCGTCGCGTTCCAGGTCGTCGTCGGGCCCGAGGCGGACACGCTCGCGTCGGACATCGAGGACCTGCGCTGATGACGCTCCAGATCCTCGCGCCCGTGACCGGCGCCGCGCTCGCGCTCGCGGACGTGGACGACCCGGTGTTCGCCGGGGAGCTCGTGGGGCCGGGCCTCGCGGTGGACCCGTCGCGGGACGGGCCGTGCGACGTGATCGCGCCGGTCGACGGGACCGTCGCGAAGCTGCACGCGCACGCGTTCGTCGTCGAGACGGCCGACGGCCGCGGGCTGCTCGTCCACCTCGGCATCAACACCGTTCAGCTCGGCGGCGAGGGCTTCACGCTCCACGTGTCGGAGGGCGACTCCGTGACCGCCGGGCAGGTGCTCGTCACGTGGGACCCGGCGGCCGTCGCTGCCGGCGGGCGGTCGCCGGTGTGCCCCGTCGTCGCGCTCGACGCGCAGGCCGGAAGCCTCGTCCGACGCGCGAAGCCGGGCGACTCGGTGACGGCTGGCGAGCCCTTCCTCGAGTGGTCCTGACGGCCACCTCGGGCCGTCCGGAGACGCCCTGAGCCGACACGTGTCACCGACAAGATCGGCGGCAGGATCGACACGTGTCACCCTTGCGGGTGGGAGCGTGCCCATATCCGTTCCGTCCAACTCTTCCGTTGTGCCCGATGCGTCCCTACGGTGGTCACGGGCCGCACCGTCGCGGCCCGCTCGCCTGCCCAGGAGGGGGCCCCCGCGATGCCGGAGACCACGACCGACCCCGTCAACCCCGCAGCCCACCGATCCGTCCTTCCGCCGCTCAGCCGGCGCTCGTTCCTCGTCCTGACGGGGGCGGCCGCGGCCGTCGCCGCCGGAGCCACCAGCGCCGCCGCCCGCCCGCTGCCCGCCACGATCCCCACACACGGCGGCCCGTCCCACGGCCACTCGCACGGCAACCCGAACGCCGCCCGCCGCGCCGCCGTCGACTTCCTCACGGCCGCCACCAACGCGTACCCGACGCTCAACACCGGCCCCCGCCTGCCCCAGAGCTACGCCGACGAGCTCGGCCTGTTCAGCACCGCGTTCGTGTACGACTCCGCCCTCGCCGTCATCGCGCTCCTCGCCGACGGCCGCCGCGCCTCCGAGCAGACCGCCCGCGTGATCGGCGACGCCATCGTCTACGCCCAGGAGCACGACCCCGGGTACTCCGACGGCCGCCTGCGGCAGGGCTACAACGTCGGGCCGTACACGTTCTACGACGGCAACCCGCAGCCGTACGGGTTCGTCCAGCCCGACGGCACCGCCAACATCGGCTGGCAGTTCGGGTTCCTCGGCACGGCCGTCGGCGACATGGCGTGGCCCGGCATCGCGCTGCTGCAGCTGTTCTCCCGCACGGGCGACCGCCGCTACGTCCAGGCCGCCGTCCGGATCGGCACGTGGATCACCACGAACACGTGGTCGACGCAGCCGCTCGGCGGGTTCTCGTTCGGCGTCAACGGCTCGAACGTGCCCGTGCCGAACGGGTCCACCGAGCACAACATCGACTGCGTCGCGTTCTTCACGATGCTCAAGCAGCTCACCCACGACAAGAAGTGGGGCGACGCCGTCGCGCACGCGCGCGCGTTCGTCGACCTCATGTGGGACCCGACGTCGGGCTCGTTCTGGACGGGCACCAACGACGGTGTCGAGATCAACACGTTTCCCGTCCCCCTCGACACGGCGACGTGGAGCTGGCTCGCGCTGCGCGACAAGAAGTACGCCCGGTCGCTCGACTGGGCCGGCTCGACGCTCGCCACCACGGACCAGGCGGCGCAGGAGCACTCGCAGCTCCCCGACGGCGAGACGGTCTCGGGCGTCACGTTCAGCACCGCGAGCCTCACGTCGACCGCGCAGTACAACGGCATCACCGTCAACCCGCAGGGCGTGTGGCTCGAGGGCACCGGGCAGCTCGCGACGGCCCTCGACGACCGCGGGCGTCGTGGCGACCGGCAGTCCGCCGAGGCGCTGCTCGCGCAGGCCCGGCACGCGCAGGACGTGCTCGGCGTCGGTCAGCACCTCGGCGGCGTGGAGGTCGACGGCGGCATCGTCGCGGCGTCCTCGCTGCTCGACACCGGGTTCGGGTTCGGGTACTTCCAGGTGCAGCACGTCGGGGCCACGTCCTGGTTCGTGTTCGGCTCGACCGGCACCAACCCGATGCGCCTGCACAGCTGACCCGGCACCGTGCGCCTGGCGTGGGGGCCTCCCCGCCGGGCGCACCGGCGCCGCCCAACCCCCCCCCCGGG
>JAEWCA010000139.1 GCA_023390875.1 Actinomycetes bacterium | reverse complement strand
GGTTACAACCCACGAACTCGGCGACAACCTACGAACTCGACGGAGAGGGAGAGGTGGCGGCGGGAGGGGTGGGGGCAGTCGGTGGAGAGAGGCGGCCGATGGACCGCGCCGCGTCAGCGGGCGGTGGCTCGGCGTTCGACCGCGACGACCGCGAGGGACAGCAGCCCCGGCACCAGGACGGCGAGCGGGGCCAGCATCCACACGATCACCGCGCACAGCCCCAGCGCCACGACCAGCAGGAACGAGCCGGTGAGGTCGTCGCCGGTGCGCCGTCCGGCGTCGCGCAGCACGTCCTTCCACGACGCGCCGGCCGTCCACCCGGCGGCGGCCCGCAGCAGCACGACGAGCAGCGTGACCGCCATGACCGCCGAGAACACGCGCACCCCGGTCCCGCCGGGCAGTGCGCCGGTCCCGGCGACCTGCAGGTTGAACAGGAGCACGAACAGCAGCAGCACCGACGCGACGGACACGACCCACACGCCCCGGCAGGCCGCCCGGAACTCGGCCCACAGGTCGGCGACGGTGTCGGACCGTCCCTCGAGGTGCCGTCGCAGGTGCGCGACACCTGCGGCCATCGCGGGCAGCGCGGTGACGACCGGCAGGCTCAGCAGCGAGACGCCGAGCCCGACGACGAGCGACTCGCTGAACAGCCCGAACCGCCCGCCGCCGAGCAGCGGCCGCTCGTCCGCAACCGGGGACGCGGCGTCGGCCGGCGCGCGGTGCCCGTCGGGCGTCGCCGGGGTCTCGTCGTCGGGGGCCGTGCCGCGCTCGTCGTCCACGCGCCCCAGGGTCGCACGGCCGGGGACCACCCCCGACGCCGCCCTCGCGCCGACGCCCATCAGCCCTTGAGCCCCTGCGTCGCGACCCCCTCCACGAGGTACCGCTGGAAGATCAGGAAGAACAGCAGCACCGGCACGAGCGCGAGCACGGCCATGGCCATCTGGGCGCCGTAGTCAGACGTCGTCGTCTGGTCGACGAACAGCCGCAGGGCCACAGGCAGCGAGTACAGGTTCGGCTTCGACAGGTAGATGAGCGGCCCGAAGAAGTCGTTCCACGACCAGATGAACGCGAAGATCGAGCTCGTCACGAGCGCGGGCTTCATGAGCGGCAGCATGATCGACCGGAAGATCCGCACGTGCCCGGCGCCGTCGATGCGGGCGGCCTCGTCGAGCTCGCGGGGCAGGTTCCGCATGAACTGGACCATGAGGAACACGAAGAACGCCTCGGCGGCGAGGAACTTGCCGATGAGCAGCGGCACGTACGTGTCGACCAGGTGCAGCCGGCTGAACACGATGTACTGGGGAATGATCACGACGTGGAACGGCAGCAGCAGCGTGCCGATCATGAGTGCGAAGAACGTGTTGCGGCCGGGGAACTCGATCCGCGCGAACGCGTAGGCCGACACGGAGCACGAGAGCGTGATCCCGACGACGGACCCGATCGCGAGGATCAGCGAGTTCGTGAAGAACCGCCAGAACGAGACGCCGCCGATCCCCTGCAGGGCCTTGGCGAAGTTGTCGAACGACGCGTCCTGCGGGATGAGGCTGACGTTGCCGACGATGTCGGCGGTCGGCTTGAACGCGGACACGAGCATCCACACGGCCGGGTAGAGGATCACCACGACCAGCGCGAGCGCGAGCACGTGGAACACGACCGACCTGGCGTTGGTGCGGTTGCGGTGCCGGCGGTGCAGCCGGGCGCTCTCCTCGACGGTCACGGTCGGCCCGGACGCCGGCGCGACGGACGCACCCGTGGTCGAGCCCACGGACGACATGGCGGCGGTGGTCACTTGCCCTCCCCGGAGTAGTGCACCCAGAACTTCGAGCTGCGGAAGAAGATCAGCGTGAGGATGCCGACCACGACGACGAGCACCCAGGCCATCGCCGAGGCGTAGCCCATGCGGAAGTCCTGGAAGCCGCGGAAGTAGAGGTACAGCGTGTAGAAGAGGGTCGACCGGGCCGGCCCTCCGGTGCCGTTCGAGATGATGAACGCCGACGCGAACACCTGGAACGCGTGGATCGTCTCGAGCAGCAGGTTGAAGAAGATGACGGGCGACAGCATCGGCAGCGTGATCTTGAGGAACTTGCGCCCGGGCCCGGCGCCGTCGACCGACGCGGCCTCGTAGAGCTCGTTCGGGATCTGCTTGAGGCCGGCCAGGAAGATCACCATGGGCGCCCCGAACTGCCAGATGGTCAGCATGATGAGCATCGGCATGGTGCGCGCCGGGTCACCGACCCAGCCGCCCTCGGGGAAGCCGAAGAACACCTGGATCCGGTCGACGATGCCGTGGTCGATGAACATCGCCTTCCAGACGATGGCGATCGACACGGACGCCCCGATGAGCGACGGCGCGTAGAACGACGAGCGGTAGAACCCCTTGCCGCGGTGCGCGGTGTTGAGCAGCATCGCGACGCCCAGCGCGGCGATGAGCTTGAGCGGCGTCCCGAACAGCACGTACGTGCCGGTGACCTTCCACGCCTGCAGGTAGTTCGGGTCCTTGAACAGGAGCCGGAAGTTGTCCAGGCCGATCCACTTGGGCGGCGCGAACAGGTTGTAGCTCGTGAACGACAGGTACAGCGACGTGAGCATCGGTCCGGCCGTCAGCACGACGAACCCGATCAGCCACGGGGCGAGGAAGGCGTACCCGGCGCGGGTCTCGGCGCGCTGGCGGCGTCGGCGGGCGTCGGACGGGCGGGGACGGGGACGGGTCCCGACGGGCGCCTCGGCGATGAGGGTCACGGTGGTTCCGATCGTCGTCGAACGGGGGTGCTGCGTCCCGGGCCCCCTGCGGGCCGGGACCGGGGGTGGGGGGCGCGGCCCGCGGGGCGGGGGGCGCGCGCCCGCCGCGGGGGGGCGG
>JAEWCA010000087.1 GCA_023390875.1 Actinomycetes bacterium | reverse complement strand
GCGCGCGAGCGCCCGCACGTACGTGCCCGACGAGCACACGACCGTGACGTCGACGTCGACGACGGGCGTCCCGTCCGGGCCGTCGGCGTACCGCAGCTCGCCCACGTCGAACCTCGAGACGGTGACCTCGCGCGTGGCGAGCTCGACGGTCTCCCCCGCCCGGACGCGCGCGTACGCCCGCTGCCCGTCGACCTTGATCGCGGAGACCGCGCTCGGCACCTGCGCGAGCGTGCCGGTGAGCGCCGCGGCGGCCTCCTCGACCGCGGTGCGCGTCACGGCGGACGCGTCGACCACGTCGAGCGTCTCCCCCTCGGCGTCCTCCGTCGTCGTCGTCACGCCGAGCCGGACCGTCGCGGTGTACTCCTTGTCGGCGCCCACGACGTAGGTGAGCAGCCGGGTCGCCCGGCCGATGCCGACCACGAGCACGCCCGTGGCCATCGGGTCCAGCGTGCCGGCGTGGCCGACCTTCCGGGTGCCCGCGAGGCGGCGCATCCGGGCGACGACGTCGTGGCTCGTCCAGCCCTGCGGCTTGTCGACGACGACGACGCCGTCGGGCGCGGTGGGGCGGCGCGGCTGGTCGGTGCGCGGCTTGTCGGGACGGGGCTGGTCGGAGCGGGGACGGGCTGCGCCCGTCACGTGTTCCGCTCCTCGATGGCCTCGACGGTGCACTTCACGAGCGCGTCCATGCCGGCGTCCTCGCCCGTGTGGTCGGCGGCGCCGACCGCGAGCAGCACGTTGATGAGCATGCCCTGCGCGACGAACCGCCGGGCCTCGTCCTCGTCCGCGCCGGACGCGTCGCGGAACAGCCGGAACGCCTCGCCGAGGGTGTGCCGCGCGATGCGGCCGACCTCGTCGTCGGTCCCGGCGATGAACCCGTGCATGAGGAGCAGCAGCAGCTCACGGTCGGCAAGCAGCCCGACGTACGCGTCGCCCATCAGCCGGCCGGCGTCGGGACCGGGCTCGACGCTCCGGAGCGCGGTGAGCACCTGGTCGCTCGCCTGCCGGTACGTCTCGACGAACAGCTCGCGCTTCGAGCCGAACAGGCGCACGACGTACGGCTGCGACACCCCGGCGGCGCGCGCGACCTCGTCGGTGCTGGCGGTGTAGCCACGCGCGGCGAAGACGGTGCGGGCGGCGGCGAGGATCTGGTCGCGCCGAGCGGCACCCGTCATGCGCTGGGCCACGGGGGCGTCGGCGACCACGTTCTGCTGCGACATGTTGACATGTTATCAGCCGATGCCTACGGTCGCTCTTGTTAGTAATCACTCAATGCCAACAAGGAGCCACCGTGACCATCGCGCCCTCCGCCCCACCCCGGTCCGCCGTCACCGACGCGCCCGGCCGGGTCCGGGCCCGCCGCACCGTGCCCGTCGCCGTGGCCCTCGTCGCCGCGTCGCTCCCGATGTTCATGGCGACGCTCGACAACCTCGTCATGACGACCGCGCTCCCCGTCCTGCGCACCGAGCTGTCCGCGTCGCTCGAGCAGCTGCAGTGGATGGTCAACGCCTACACGCTCGCGTTCGCGAGCCTGATGATCGCCGCCGCGACCCTCGGCGACCGCTTCGGCCGCCGGCGCGTGTTCGTCATCGGCATCTCGGTGTTCGCGCTCGCGTCCGTCGCGTCCGCGCTCTCGACGAGCGCCGAGATGCTCATCGCCGCCCGCGCACTGCAGGGCGCGGGTGCCGCCGCCGTCATGCCGCTGTCGCTCACGCTGCTCGCCGGCGCCGTGCCCGCCGCCAAGCGGGCCATGGCCATCGGGATCTGGGGCGCCGTGTCCGGCCTCGGCGTCGCGCTCGGGCCCGTCATCGGCGGCGCGGTCGTCGACGGCATCTCCTGGGAGGCCATCTTCTGGATCAACGTGCCCGTCGCGATCGTGGCGATCCCGCTGGTCCGCTGGGCGCTGCCCGAGTCGCACGGACGCCGCCAGCGGCTCGACGTGCTCGGCCTCGTGCTCGCCGGCACCGGCGTGCTCTCCCTCGTCTGGGCCATCATCCGCGGCAACGACGACGGCTGGGGCTCCGCCCGGGTGCTCGGCGGCATGACGCTCGGCGTCCTCCTGCTCGCCGGCTTCCTGCTGCGCGAGTCCCGCACCGACCACCCGCTCGTCCCGCTGCGGCTGTTCCGCGTCCGCTCGTTCACCGTCGCGAACGTCAGCGCGCTCGCGTTCTCCATCGGCGTGTTCGGCCTGGTGTTCCTGCTCTCGCAGTACCTGCAGATCGGGCTCGGCTACACGCCGCTCGAGGCCGGGGTCCGCACGCTCCCCTGGACCGCCGCACCGATGCTCGTCGCCCCCGTCGCGGGCATGCTCGCACCCCGCATCGGCGTCCGGCCGCTGCTCGCCTCCGGGCTCGCGCTCCAGGCCGCCGGGCTCGCGTGGCAGGGCTTCCTCGTCGGCCAGGGCGGCGTCGTGTACGCCGACCTCGTCCCCGGGCTCGCGCTCGCCGGCATCGGCATGGGCCTGACGTTCGCGCCGTCCGCCACGGCCGTCCTCGCCGACATGGCGCCCGACGACCACGGCACCGCGAGCTCGGTGAACTCCACCATCCGGGAGATCGGCGGGGCGCTCGGCATCGCCGTCCTGGTCGCCGTCTTCCAGGGCGCGGGCGGCACCCTGACGCCGGACGGGTACGCCGCCGGCCTCGAGCCCGCCGCGTACGTCGCGGCCGCGATCGTGGCGCTCGGGGCGCTCGTCACGCTGGCGATGCCGCGCAGCACCGGGCGCGTGGCGCAGACCGTCGACGTCTGACGCCCGTTGCACGACGAAGCCCCGGGGACCGCGACGGTCCTCGGGGCTTCGTCATGCCGTCCGGCGCGTCACGCCTCGGCGGCGTCCTCGTCCTCCGGGTGCCGGTACGGGTCCGCGTCGCCGGCGTACGACGCCTTCGACGCGAGCGCCGCGACCTCGGCGTCCCGACGAGCGGCCTCGACCAGCGCGGCGTCGAGGTGCGCGGCGGTCTCGGGCACCGCGTCGAGGTGGAACGCGAGCGTCGGCGTCAGGCGGATGCCCGTCTGCTTGCCGACCTCGGACCGGATGACGCCCTTGGCGCTCTCGAGCGCCTTCGCGCTGTCCGCGCGGGCCTCGTCGTCGCCGTACACCGTGTAGAACACGTCCGCGTGCTGCAGGTCGCCCGTGACCCGGACGTCGGTGACCGTGACGAACCCGAGCCGCGGGTCCTTGATGCGGGTGTCGAGCATCTGCGCGACGACCTGCTGGATGCGCTCTGCGAGCTTGCGGGCGCGTGCGGTGTCAGCCATCTGAAACTGTCCTTCCTTCCGTGGTGACGCCGCGGGGCGGGCAAGGGCGATGCCTCGCCCGCCCCGCGGTCAGCCGTCCGGGATCAGGCGCGAGGCTTCTCGCGCATCTCCCACGTCTCGATGACGTCCTCGACCTGCAGGTCGTTGAACGACCCCAGGCCGATACCGCACTCGAAGCCCTCGCGGACCTCGGTCGCGTCGTCCTTGAACCGCTTGAGCGACTCGATCGTCAGGTTGTCCCCGATGACCTTGCCACCACGCAGCACGCGCGCCTTCGTGTTCCGGCGGATGAGGCCGGAGCGCACGATCGAGCCCGCGATGTTGCCGAACTTCGAGGAGCGGAAGACCTCGCGGATCTCCGCGGTGCCGAGCTGCACCTCCTCGTACTCCGGCTTGAGCATGCCCTTGAGGGCCGCCTCGACGTCGTCGATCGCCTGGTAGATGACCGAGTAGAAGCGCACGTCGACGCCCTCGCGGTCGGCCAGCTCCTCGACGCGCTCCGCGTACTTGACGTTGAACCCGATGATGATGGCCGAGTCGACCGTCGCCAGGTTGACGTCGTTCTGCGTGATCGCACCGACGCCGCGGTGGATGACCCGCAGGTCGACCTCCTCGCCCACGTCGATCTTGAGCAGCGCGTCCTCGAGCGCCTCGACGGCACCCGACACGTCGCCCTTGAGGACGAGGTTGAGCGTCTCGACCTTGCCCTGCTGCAGCGCCTGCGTGAAGTCCTCGAGGCTGATGCGCTTGCGGCGCTTGGCCAGGAGGGCGGCGCGCTCGGCGGCCTCGCGCTTCTCGGCGATCTGCCGCGCCGTGCGCTCCTCGGGAGCGACGAGCAGCGTGTCACCGGCGCTCGGCACCGACGCCAGGCCGAGGACCTGCACCGGACGGGCCGGGCCCGCCTCGGCGACGGCGTTGCCGTGCTCGTCGAACATCGCCCGGACGCGGCCGTGGGCCGTGCCCGCGACGATCGCGTCGCCGACGCGCAGCGTGCCGGACTGGACCAGCACCGTCGCGACCGCACCGCGGCCCTTGTCGAGGTTCGCCTCGATGGCGACACCGCGCGCGTCCTTGTCGGGGTTGGCCCGCAGGTCGAGCGCCGCGTCCGCCGTCAGCAGGACGGCCTCGAGGAGCTGGTCGATGCCCATGTTCTGCTTCGCCGACACGTCGACGAACATGGTGTCGCCGCCGTACTCCTCGGCCACGAGGTTGTACTCGGTGAGCTGCTGGCGGATCTTGGCGGGGTTGGCCCCCTCCTTGTCCACCTTGTTCACCGCGACCACGATCGGCACGTTCGCCGCCTGGGCGTGGTTGAGCGCCTCGATCGTCTGGGGCATCACGCCGTCGTCCGCCGCGACCACGAGGATCGCGATGTCGGTGACCTGCGCACCGCGGGCACGCATGGCGGTGAACGCCTCGTGACCCGGGGTGTCGATGAACGTGATGGCCCGGTCGACGCCCTCGTGCTCGGCGCGCACCTGGTAGGCACCGATGTGCTGCGTGATGCCGCCGGCCTCGCCCGCGACGACGTCCGTCTGGCGGATCGCGTCGAGGAGCTTGGTCTTGCCGTGGTCGACGTGACCCATGACGGTGACGACCGGCGGGCGCGCCTGCAGGTCCTCGTCGCCCTCGGCCTCGAGCTCGGCGTCCAGGTCGATGTCGAAGGCCCCGAGCAGCTCGCGGTCCTCCTCCTCGGCCGACACCATCTCGATGACGTAGCCGAGCTCGGCGGCCAGCGTGCCGAACGTGTCCTCGTCGAGCGACTGCGTCGCCGTGGCCATCTCACCGAGGTGGAACAGCACGGTGACGAGCGACGCCGGGTTCGCGTCGATCTTGTCGGCGAAGTCGTTCAGGGACGAGCCGTGCCGCAGCCGGACGACCGTGGAGCCGTTGCCGCGGGGGACGCTGACGCCGCCGAGCGACGGCGCCTGCATCTGCTCGAACTCCTGCCGCTTCGCACGCTTCGACTTGCGGCCGCGGACGGGACGACCGCCCGCACGACCGAAGGCACCCTGCGTGCTGCCACGACCGGCACCACCGTCGTGCGGCTGCGTCACGGCTCGTCGCTCAACGACTTCGCCGACAAGATAGACGCGAACCCCGCGAGCCTCGTGACCGTGCTGTTCCACCTCGGTGAGATGGCCACGGCGACGCAGTCGCTCGACGAGG
>JAEWCA010000018.1 GCA_023390875.1 Actinomycetes bacterium | reverse complement strand
GCCCAGCGCCTTGATGCCCAGCTCTCCGGCTCGTCGGAAGCCCGCGATGGTCGCGATCCGCGACCGGTCCGCGACGACGTCGACCGACACGTCGAGCGCCTCGTCCGAGCCGATCGTGTCGACCGCGACGGTGACGGGCCCGGTGTCCCGGGCGATCTCGCGGACCCGGTCGAGCAGCCCCTCGCCGTACTCGACGGGGATCGCACCGAGGTCGCGCAGGTCGTCGTGCGTCTCGGGCGACCCGGTCGCGACGACCCGGGCGCCCCGCAGCACCGCGAGCTGCACGACCATGCGCCCGACACCGCCGGAGCCGCCGTGGACGAGCACGACGTCGCCGTCGTGCGCGGC
Source organism: Actinomycetes bacterium (assembly GCA_023390875.1). Lineage (GTDB taxonomy): Bacteria > Actinomycetota > Actinomycetes > Actinomycetales > Cellulomonadaceae > Cellulomonas. The sequence goes on along the minus strand of JAEWCA010000018.1, from coordinate 3,324 downwards.
CGTCGCGGACAGCGTGTGCACCGCCGTCGAGCCCGTGAGCAGCAAGCCGGACGCGGCGGCCCAGCTCAGGCTCGCGGGCCGCCGGCACGTCACCTGCTCCGACACCTCGAGACGGTCCGCGTACCCGCCGGAGACGCGCCACGCGATGATCTCGTCACCCGGGGCGAGCCAGCGGACCGACGGGCCCACCGCGACCACCACGCCGGCGATCTCGTAGCCGAGCCGCAGGGGGAGCCGGGCGGGGTCGTTGCCGGGACCCTCGGCGTAGACCTTCCAGTCGATGGGGTTCACCGCCGCGGCCCGGACGTCGACGACGACGTTGCCCGGACCGGGCTCTCCGGCGTCGACCTCGATGGTCCTCAGGACCTCCGGGCCGCCGAACGCGGTCGCGACGACCGCCCTGCTGCGTAGTGCCACCGGCACAGACTGCACCGGTCACCCGTTCGCCGCCAGGGTCCGCCGGTGCTGCCCGCACACCTCACCCGGACGAGTGACCTCAGGCCACGGCCTCCGGGACGCGCTCGAGCCCCGCGACAGGGCCGAGCACCCGGTCGAGGTACGGGTTGGAGAACATGCCCTCGGGGTCGGCCTGGTTGCGGACCCGCTGCGCGTCGGCGAAGCGCGGGTAGACGAGGCCCAGGCGCTCGGCGTCGAGCCAGTGGAGCTTGCCCCAGTGCGGCCTGCCCTCGACCTGCGCGACGATGCGCTCGACCGCGGAGAAGTACCGCGTGTAGGGCAGGCGCACGTACTGGTGGACGGCGACGTAGGCGGTCTCGCGGCCGTGGGCCGTCGAGAGCCACAGGTCGTCCTGCGCGGCGAAGCGGATCTCGACGGGGAACGGCACGCGCTCGCCCGACGCCTCGATCCAGCGGTCGATCTCCTGCAGCACGCCGATGAGCTCGGCCCGCGGCACCGCGTACTCCATCTCGCGGAACTTCACCCGCCGCGGCGAGATGAACACCTCCGCCGACGGGGCGGTGTAGCGGCGCGCGCTCAGCGCCCGGGCGGCGATCCCGTTGATCGTGGCGGTCGCCGGGGGGACGAGCGTGGCCACGCGGTTGGTCAGCGCGAACAGGCCGTTGGAGAGCAGCTCGTCGTCGACGAACGAGCGCACCGGGTTGAGGCGGTGCTCCACGTCGTCCGGGACGCGGTTGTTGCGCTTGGTCAGGGCCCGGCGGGTGTGCGGGAACCAGTAGAACTCGAAGTGGTCGTTGCCGTCGACGAGCTCGTCGAGGCCGTCCAGGACGTCGTCCAGGGCCCACGGCTCCTCGCGGGCCTCGAGCCGGAACGCGGGCACGACCTCGAGCGTCACGGCCGCGAGCACGCCCACGCTGCCGAGGCCCAGGCGGGCGAGCTCGAACAGCTCGGGCCGGTGCGTGCGCGACGTCTCGACGACGTCGCCGGACGCCATGACGATGCGCGCGCCGACGACCTGCGTGGCCAGGCCGCCGAGCCGCGCGCCCGTGCCGTGCGTGCCGGTCGAGATGGCTCCCGCGATGGACTGCTTGTCGATGTCGCCGAGGTTGCGCATCGCGAGGCCGTGCTGCGCGAGCAGCGTGTTGAGCGCGCCGAGCCGGATGCCCGCACCGACCGTGACGTGCGTGGAGCCGTCCGGCTGCGGCACGACACGCTCGAGTGCGTTGACCGCGTCGAGCACCACGTGCACGCCGTCCGTGACCGCCGCGGGCGTGAACGAGTGGCCGCCGCCGACCGCCCGTACGCGCATCCCGTCGGTGCCGGCGCGCCGCACGGTGGTGACCAGATCGTCCAGATTGCACGGGTATGACACGCTTCGCGGTGTCGCGTGCGCTGTGCGGGCCCAGTTGTGCCACGGGGCGGCTGCGGGCGGTCGTCCCATACCAAGAGGGTCGTCCTGGTCGGTTGTCCAAGTCAAGTGTGTGTACTCCTTGACTATCGTCATGAGTGCCATTGAGATGTGTCGTGGGGATGGGCGGTCCCGCGTGCCGGCCGGTGTCGGCGGGGTCGTGATCAGAGGGAGGGGACCGGCATGAATCGCTTGCCCGTGGCCGAGAGGCGCGAGCAGCTGATCGAGGCTGCGCTCGCAGTCGCGAGCCGTGACGGCATCGACGCCGCGACCGTCCGGGCCATCGCGGCCGAGGCCGGCGTGTCGCTCGGCGTCGTGCACTACTGCTTCCAGGACAAGGACGAGCTGCTGCGTGCCATGGCGCACGCCATCACGTCGCAGAACCTCGCGCGCAGCCTGGGCGACCTGCCCGAGCGCGCCGACCTCGACACGGTCGTCGACGGCGTCATCGACGCGCTGTGGACCGGCATCAGCGAGTCGCGCGGGCCGCAGCTCCTGTCGTACGAGCTGACCACGAGCTCGCTGCGGCACGCCGAGCTCAACCAGGTCGCGATCGAGCAGTACCGCGGGCAGTGGTCGGCCGCCGAGCAGGTGCTCGAGCTCGTCGAGCGGACCGCGCAGATCGGCTGGGCGATCCCGCGCTCGCAGGTCGCCCGTGCGATCGTCGCCGTCATCGACGGCTACTCGCTCGCGTGGCTCGTGGACGCGGACGGCGAGCAGGCGAGGGCAGGGCTGCAGGGGTTCGGCCAGTTCCTCAAGACGATGGCCGTGCCGGCCTCGCTCGAGCCCGACGAGGACGACCACGCCTCCGTCGGCGCGCCCGACGGCGCCACCGCGTGAGCACCAGCCCGTCGACGCACGTCCGCGCGGACGTCACCCCCGCGCAGCGCCGCGCCCGGGTCGCCGCGTCCGCGGGCTTCGCGACGCAGGGGCTCGTGTTCGCGATGGTGCTCACGAGCCTGACCGCCTTCAAGGACCGGTACGGTATCGACGACCTCACCATCGCCGTCGTCATCCTCGGCGTGTGCGTCATGGCCGGTGTCGGCACGTTCGCCGCCGACCGGGTCGCGCGGACCTCCGGCGGGAGCCGGGCCGTGCTCACCGCCGGCCTGTGCGTCGTCGCCGCGGCCGTCGTGGTCGTGTCGACCGCCCCCGTGTTCGCGGTGCTCGCGGTCGGGTTCGCGCTCTACGGCGTCGGGCTCGGCATGGTCGACGCGGGGACGAACATGCAGGCCGTCGCCATCCAGCGCGACTACGGCCGGTCGCTGCTCACCGGCTTCTACGCCGCCTGGTCCGCGGGCGGCATCCTCGGCACGGTCGCCATCGCCGTGTCGACCGACCGGGTGCCCACCGAGCCGGTCGCGATCGTGCTGCTGTGCGGGAGCGTCGTGGCGCTCGCGGTGGCCGTGCTCGTCGCGACGCGTGGCCGGCGGGACGCGGTCGCGCCGCACGTCGAGGGCGTCCAGGTCGTGCCGTCGGTCGACGCCGCGGTCGCACCG
>JAEWCA010000581.1 GCA_023390875.1 Actinomycetes bacterium | reverse complement strand
CCGTCACCCTGCGCCAGCTCACCAAGGGCGGCTGACACGGGCGACGGGCGACCAGGCCGTCAGTGCGAGTGCGCCGTCAGTGGGCGAAGTGGCGCGTGCCCGTGAGGTAGAGCGTCACCCCGGCGGCCTGCGCCGCGGCGACGACCTCCTCGTCACGCACCGACCCGCCGGGCTGCACGACGGCCCGGACACCCGCGTCGAGCAGCACCTGGAGACCGTCCGCGAACGGGAAGAACGCGTCCGACGCGGCGACGGCCCCCCGCGCGCGGTCGGCGCCGTCGGCGTTCGCCCGCTCGACGGCCAGCCGGCACGAGTCGACCCGGTTGACCTGCCCCATCCCGACGCCGACGGACGCCCCGTCGGCCGCGAGCAGGATCGCGTTGGACTTGACCGCGCGCACCGCGCGCCACGCGAACACGAGGTCCGCGAGGGTCGCCTCGTCGGCGGGCTCGCCCGCGGCGAGCGTCCACCCGCCCGCGACGTCGCCGGGTGCGTCGAGCCGGTCCACGTCCTGCACCAGCACCCCGCCGCTCACGGCGCGCTGCTCGCGACGCGGGCCGCCCTCGACGCCCGTGACCCGCAGCAGGCGCACGTTCTTCTTGCGGCTGAGCACCTCGACGGCCTCGGGCTCGAAGTCGGGTGCGACGACGACCTCGGTGAACACGGGCGCGATCTGCTCGGCCGCCGCCACCGTGAGCGTGCGGTTCGTGGCGATGACGCCGCCGAACGCCGACACCGGGTCGCACGCGTGCGCCTTGGCGTGCGCGTCCGCGACGTCCGCGCCGACCGCGATGCCGCAGGGGTTGGCGTGCTTGATGATCGCGACCGCGGGGGCGTCGTGGTCGTGCGCCGCGCGCCAGGCGGCGTCCGCGTCGACGTAGTTGTTGTAGCTCATCTGCTTGCCGTGCAGCTGCTCGGCACCCGCCAGGCCGCGGCCGGCCGTGCCGTCCGGCGTGAGGTACAGCGCGGCGCCCTGGTGCGGGTTCTCGCCGTACCGCAGCACGTCGGCACGGGTCCACGTGGCACCCGCGAACGCGGGGAACGCCGTGTCCTCGTCGGGCGCGTAGTCGCCTACGAACCACGACGCGACCGCGACGTCGTACGCGGCCGTGTGGGCGAACGCCTGTGCGGCCAGCGAGCGGCGCTGGGCCAGCGTGAACCCGCCCTCGGCCACGGCGGCGGCGACGTCCGCGTAGCGCGCGGGGTCGACGACGACGGCGACGCTCGGGTGGTTCTTGGCCGCGGCCCGCACCATCGACGGGCCGCCGATGTCGATCTGCTCGACACACTCGTCGGGTCCTGCGCCGCTCGCGACGGTCGCGGTGAACGGGTACAGGTTGACGACCACGAGCTCGAACGGCGCGATGCCGAGCTCGTCGAGCTGGGCCAGGTGGTCCGGGCGGCGGGTGTCGGCCAGCACGCCGGCGTGCACGCGCGGGTGCAGGGTCTTGACGCGGCCGTCGAGGCACTCCGGGAAGCCCGTGAGCTGCTCGACCGGGGTCACCGGGACGCCGGCCTTCGCGATCGTCGCGGCCGTCGAGCCCGTCGACACGAGCTCGACGCCGGCGGCGTGCAGGGTCGTCGCGAGCTCGACGAGCCCGGTCTTGTCGTAGACGCTCACGAGCGCGCGACGCACCGGGCGTCGGGCGCTCTCGTCGGCGGGGGTGCTGGGCACGGGCACGGAGGCGGACATTCGCTCACTCCTGGGTCGACGCGGTCTGCGGTGGGACCCAGGCACCCAGGCGGGCGGTGCTCTGCAGGGGACTTCGGCCGCTCCCCGGTGGTTCTCCCCACCTGCGCCAGTCACGACCGTGCACGAGTGTAACCGCGTGCGGTCGGCGCCCGGGAGTCGCTACGCGCCGATCCGGGCGGAGTGCCCCTCGACGACGAGGCCGTCGCGGACGATCCGCCCGACGACGTCCACGAGCAGCGCCCGCTCGACGACCTTGATGCGCTCGTGCAGCGTGCCCTCGTCGTCGCCGTCGAGCACCGGCACGGCCTCCTGCGCGAGGATCGGGCCCGCGTCCACGCCCTCGTCGACCACGATCACGCTGCAGCCGCTGACCTTGACGCCGTACGCCAGGGCGTCGCGGACGCCGTGCGCGCCCGGGAACGACGGCAGCAGGGCCGGGTGCGTGTTGACGATGCGGCCGCCGAAGCGGCCCAGGAACGACGACCCGACGAGCTTCATGAACCCCGCGAGCACCACGAGGTCGGGCGAGAAGACGGCGACGGTCTCGGTGAGCGCGGCGTCCCACGCGGCCCGGTCGTCGAAGTCCTTGAGCGAGACGACGGCCGTCGGCACCCCCGCGTCGCGCGCGATGTCGAGCGCCGCGATCCCGGGCCGGTCGGCGACCACGCCGACCACACGACCCCCGAACGCGGGGTCGTCGTGCACGGCGAGCAGCGCCGCGAGGTTGGACCCCGTGCCGGACACGAGGACCACGAGCCGCCCGGCGGTCCGCGTCGGCGGCTCGGGCGGACGGGGCGTCTCCGGGTGCTGCGCGTTCACGCGGGCGACCCTACCCCGGTCGCGGCACGGCGCCGGACGTCCGACGACCACCTGGTGGACGCGCGATGACCAGGACCGCGGCCCGGTGGGCGAGAATGCGGGGGTGAGCAACCCGTACGCCCCGCCGGAGGACCGTCCGCGCACGCCGGACGCGCCGTCGGGCGTGCCGCCCGCGGGTCCGCCGACGCCCCCTCCGACGTCACCGCACCCGCACGACCTCCGCCTCGCCGGCGGCCCCGGTG
>JAEWCA010000573.1 GCA_023390875.1 Actinomycetes bacterium | reverse complement strand
CCCGGGTACCCGTCGCCCGCGGTCGGTGGCGTCCCGGGGTACCCGTCGCCCACGGCCGGTGCCGCGTTCGCGACGACGTACCCGAGCACCCCCTCGTACCCGGGCGCCGGCGCCCCGCCGAGCACCTCCGCGTACCCGGGCACCGCGCCGACCTACCCCGGCGCGCAGTCCCCGTCCGGCACCTGGTCCGCGTCGGGCGCGTTCACCATGGACAAGCCCAAGAACGGCATGGCGACCGGTGCGCTGCTCGCCGGCATCGCCGTGGTCCTCATCCTGCTCTTCACGGACTACGCGATCGCGTCCGGCCTGGCGATCTGGCTGGGGGTCAAGGCCGTCAGCAAGGCCCGCGCCATCCGGGCGGGGGGCTACCCGAAGGCCGTCGGGATGGGCCGCGCCGTCACAGGCCTGGTGCTGTCCGGCATCTGCGCGCTGCTCCTGATCCTGTCGTACGTGGTCGGCTGACGGGCGAGCGGAATCGGCCTTGCGCCGCTGTGGCAGCATCGCCGCATGCTGCACGACCTGACGCTCGACGGCTTCGGCACCCGGCTCGTCCCGCTCGAGACCTCGCACGCGTCCGCGCTCGCGGTGTTCGTCGACGACGACCTGTGGCGCGGCATGACGTCCCCCACCCCGGTGGGCACGGCCGCGCTCGAGGCGACGATCGACGCCGCGACGGCCACGCCCGGCAGGCTCGCGTTCGCGGTGCTCGACGCGGCGACGGGCGAGGTCCGCGGCAGCACGTCGTTCTACGACTGGGAGCCGCGGATGGCCCGGGTCGAGATCGGTCACACGTACTACGCGCCGCGCTGGTGGGGCACGTCGAACAACCCGGCGTGCAAGCTCCTCATGCTCCGGCACGCGTTCGAGACGTGGGGCTGCGTCCGGGTGGCGCTGCGGGCGGACGCCCGCAACACCCGGTCGATCGCCGCGATCACCCGGCTCGGGGCGAAGCCGGAGGGCGTGCTGCGCAGCCACCGCGTCGCCCCCGACGGCTCGCGCGGCGACACCGCGTACTTCTCGATCCTGTCCGACGAGTGGCCCGCGGTCCGCGACGGCCTGCTCGCCCGGCTCACCCCGGCGCCCGCAGACGCCTGACCGACCCGCTGCCGGTGCGGCGGCTCCGTGCGACCGCACGGCGGGGTCAGGCGGGGAGCGGGGTCACCGTCCCCGTCAGGTACGGCTTGCCCGAGCGGGCGTCCCAGCCGGCGAACGTGAAGCCGTCGGTGTCGTCGTGCGCGACCCGCACCGTGACCGTGCCGGGCAGCAGCACGGGCTTCGCGAACTCGACGGACCACACGAACGCGTCGCCCCGGCCGGCTCCGACGTCGGCGAGCGCGCGGGCGGCGGTGTACATGCCGTGCGCGATGGCGCGCGGGAACCCGAGGGCCTTCGCGCTCAACGCGGACAGGTGGATGGGGTTCCGGTCGCCGGACACCGCGGCGTAGCGACGGCCGGTGTCGGCCGCGAGCCGCCACCGCCCGGTCGGGGTGGGCGGCACGAACTCGTCGCGCGCCTCGTCGACCGTGGCGGCGCCGTCGACCCCGAGCCGGACGCCCCGCGCCAGGTAGGTCGAGACCCCGCGCCACACGAGCGAGGACCCGACGCGGACCTCGGTGACCAGGTCCACCTGCGTGCCGCTCCGGTGCGCGCGCAGCCCTTCGGCCCAGGCCCGGACGCCGAGCGGGTCGTGCAGCGTCACGGGCGCACGCTGCTCGACCCGGTTGGTCAGGTGCACGAGCCCGGCGAGCGGCAGGGGGAAGTCGGCGCGTGCCATGAGCGCGGTCGCGACGGGGAACGCGAGCACGTGCACGAACCCGGCGGGCAGCCGGTCGGACGCGGGCTCGCCGAGCAGGTGCTGGTACTCGGTCAGCCGCAGCGCGTCCGCGCGCACACCGTCGACGGCGTACACGACGGGCGGCAGCGCGGACGGCGCCCGGCCGAGCCGCCGTGCGACGGCCAGGCGCCCGGACGCCCCGGCCCCGCGCGCGTAGACCCCCGCGAGCCCCGGGACCTCCGGCAGCACGACGGTCGAGGTCACCGCGTCATCAGGCGCCGCGGGCTCGTCGGACGTCACTGGCCCACCATGTTCTGCCCGCACACCCGCAGCACGCGCCCGACGATGCCGCCGGCGGCGGGCGACGCGAGGAACGCGACGGTCTCGGCGACGTCGACGGGCAGCCCGCCCTGCTGCAGCGAGTTGAGCCGCCGGGCGACCTGCCGCGTGAGGGCCGGGATGCGGGCCGTCATGTCGGTCTCGATGAACCCGGGAGCCACCGCGTTGGCGGTGCCGCCGAACGCGGTGAGCAGGGGAGCGGTCGCGCGGACCATGCCGATGACACCGCCCTTGGACGCCGCGTAGTTCGTCTGCCCGCGGTTGCCGGCGATGCCCGACGTCGACGCGAGCGACACGATCCGCGGAGCGTCCGTGAAGTCGCCCGACGTCAGCAGGGCCTCGTTGATCCGGAGCTGCGACGCGATGTTGACCGCGAGCACGGAGTCCCACTTGTCGGGCGTCATGTTGGCGAGCAGCTTGTCGCGCGTGATGCCGGCGTTGTGCACGACGATGTCGAGCCGCCCGTGCCGCTGCAGCGCGTGCTCCAGGATCCGGGTGCCGGCGTCGTCGGCGGTGACGTCGAGCTGCAGCGCGGTGCCGCGCACCCGGTTGGCGACGGTCGCGAGCTGCTCCCCGGCGGCGGGGACGTCGACGGCCACGACGGTCGCGCCGTCGCGCGCGAGCGTGTCGGCGA
>JAEWCA010000405.1 GCA_023390875.1 Actinomycetes bacterium | reverse complement strand
GTCGAGCCCGCGAACGACGCCGCCCGTCGCGCGGCGCCGACGTCCGTGGTCCTGTGGGGGCCGCCCGGCACCGGCAAGACGACGCTCGCGTACCTCATCGCCGCGACGTCGGGCCGCCGGTTCGTCGAGCTGTCGGCCGTCACCGCCGGCGTGAAGGACGTGCGTGCGGTCATCGAGGACGCACGCCGGCGGCTCGCGACGGACGGGTCCGAGACGGTGCTGTTCATCGACGAGGTGCACCGGTTCACCAAGGCGCAGCAGGACGCGCTGCTGCCGAGCGTCGAGAACCGCTGGGTCACGCTCGTCGCCGCGACCACGGAGAACCCGTCGTTCTCGGTGAACTCGCCGCTGCTGTCCCGCTCGCTCCTGCTCACGCTGCAGCCGCTCGGCACGGACGACGTCCGCACGCTCGTGCGGCGAGCCGTGGACGACGAGCGCGGGCTGGCCGGCGCCGTCACGCTCGCCGAGGACGCCGAGGAGCACCTGCTGCGGCTCGCCGGCGGCGACGCGCGCAAGGCGCTCACCATCCTCGAGGCGGCGGCCGGTGCCGCGCTGTCCGACGAGCGGGCGGGCGAGGACCCGGTGCTCGTCGACCTGGCCACGGTCGAGCGCGCGATCGACGTCGCGGCCGTGCGCTACGACCGGGACGGCGACCAGCACTACGACGTCATCAGCGCGTTCATCAAGTCGATGCGCGGCTCCGACGTCGACGCGTCGCTGCACTACCTCGCCCGCATGATCGCCGCGGGCGAGGATCCGCGGTTCATCGCCCGGCGCATCGTCATCGCCGCCGCGGAGGACGTCGGCATGGCGGACCCCAGCGCGCTGCAGACGGCCGTCGCGGCGGCCCAGGCGGTCGCGCTCATCGGCATGCCCGAGGCGCGGATCATCCTCGCCGAGGCCGTCGTGCACCTCGCGACCGCGCCCAAGTCCAACGCGTCCTACAACGGCATCAACAAGGCGCTGGCGGACGTCCAGGCGGGCCGGCTCGGTTCGGTGCCGTCGCACCTGCGCGACGCGCACTACCCGGGAGCGCGTCAGCTCGGCCACGGCACGGGGTACGTGTACGCGCACGACGAGCCGCACGGGGTCGCCGCGCAGCAGTACCTGCCCGACGAGCTCGTCGGCACGCGGTACTACCAGCCGAGCGACCGGGGCTACGAGCGGCAGGTCGGGGAGCGGCTCGAGCGTGTGCGCGCGATCCTCGACGACCGCCCCTGATTCGGGGTTCCGGCCGGTCGCAGGGTAGAGTGTCCAGGTCGTCCGCGGGACGGGTGTGCGTGCACACCCTCAGCCGGACGGCCACCTGGGGCCTTAGCCAGCGTCGAGAACAGACGCGACGCATCCACGGTCGGCCCCACGCCCGGCGGAACGACTCCGACTTCGGGTGTGACGTCTACAACGACAGGAAGTATCTCTGTGAGCAGTGTGACCCGCTCGCGTCGCCAGGTCCGCCTGAGCCGCGCGCTCGGCCTGGCCCTGACGCCCAAGGCCGTCAAGCACTTCGAGAAGCGCCCCTACCCGCCCGGTGAGCACGGCCGTGCCCGTCGCCGCACCGAGTCGGACTACGCCGTCCGTCTGCGTGAGAAGCAGCGTCTGCGCGCGCAGTACGCGCTTCGCGAGAAGCAGCTCGCCCGTGCGTACGAGGACGCCCGCAAGGCCCCGGGCCTGACCGGTGAGGCGCTCGTCGAGAACCTCGAGACGCGTCTCGACGCGCTCGTCCTGCGGTCGGGCTTCGCCCGCACCATCCTGCAGGCCCGCCAGGTCGTCGTGCACCGTCACGTGCTCGTCGACGGCAAGATCGTGGACCGCCCGTCGTTCCGCGTGAAGCCCGGCCAGACGCTGCAGATCAAGCCGAAGAGCCAGGCCACCGTGCCGTTCCAGGTCGCCGCCGCCGGTGCGCACCGCGACGTGCTGCCGGCCGTCCCGGGCTACCTCGACGTGCAGCTCGAGAAGCTCAGCGCCGTGCTGGTGCGCGCCCCCAAGCGCGCTGAGGTCCCCGTGACCTGCGAGGTCCAGCTGGTCGTCGAGTACTACGCCCGCTGACCCAGGCTTCACGAACGCCCCGCTGCGCTGGTCGCACGCGGGGCGTTCGTGCGTCAGGGGACGGGCGGGGCGGTCGGTGGCGTCGTGCACGTGCGCGGCGGGTTCGTGGGTAGGGTTTCCGGCGGGGTCGTCGGGATCCCGGACTGGAGGGTGGCATGTCGGTCGGTGACGTCGCGGGCCTCATCGCCGCGGTCGCGTTCGTGGGGCTCGTCGGGTTCCTCGCCGTGCCGCTGGTCAAGCTGGGGCGGACGTTCGACGGGGCCACCGCCTCCCTCAAGGAGCTGACGGACCACACGGTGCCCGTGCTCGACGAGACGGCCACGCTCGTCGCGTCCTCGAACACGCAGCTCGAGAACATCGACACCGTGACCACGGCGGCCGCCCAGGTGTCGGAGAACGTCTCGGCGCTGACGTCGCTGTTCGCCGCCACGGTCGGCGCGCCGATGATCAAGGTCGCGGCGTTCTCCTACGGCGTGCGGCGCGCGCTGTCCGGGCTCACCGCACCGCGCCGGGGCAAGTGATGCGGCGGCTCGTGTGGGTCGGCGTCGGGGTCGTCGCGACGATCCTGGTGGTCCGCAAGGGCCGCCAGCTCGTCGACGCGTACGTCCCGGCGGGCACCACGGACGCGGTCCAGGGCGTCGGCCGGCTGATGACCGCCGTCCGCACCGCGCAGCACGAGTTCCGCACCGGGATGGCCGAGCGCGAGCAGCAGCTGCGGCACGACCTCGTCGGTGACGTCGACGTCGACGCGCTGCGGGCCGAGCGGCCCGAGCGGGTCGCCGACCTGCGGCGGGCGTTCGCGGCACGGCGGGCGCGCGAGGACTGGGTCGGCCCCACGGAGGACCCGGACGACGACGACGGGTACGCCTTCTTCTGATCTGAGCGCCGCCGCGAACGCCTTCGCGAGACGGTGCACCACCGAGCACGATGTCCCGACCGGGACAGGACCGAACGACACACGAGGACACCATGCGCACCGCCGAGATCCGCCAGCGTTGGCTCGACTACTTCGAGGGTCAGGGTCACGCCGTCGTGCCGTCGGCCCCCCTCATCTCGCCGGACCCGTCGACGCTGTTCGTCATCGCGGGCATGGTGCCGTTCATCCCGTACATGCTCGGCGAGCAGACGCCGCCGTGGCCGCGCGCGACGAGCGTGCAGAAGTGCGTGCGCACGCTCGACATCGAAGAGGTCGGCAAGACCACGCGGCACGGCACGTTCTTCCAGATGAACGGCAACTTCTCGTTCGGCGACTACTTCAAGGAAGGCGCGATCACGCACGCGTGGCGCCTGGTGACGTCGCCGCAGGCCGAGGGCGGGTACGGCTTCGACCCCGACAAGATCTGGGTCACCGTGTACCACGACGACGACGAGGCGGTCGCGCTCTGGAAGCGCATCGCGGGGCTGCCCGACGAGCGGATCCAGCGCCGCGGCATGAAGGACAACTTCTGGTCGACGGGTGCGCGCGGACCGGCGGGCCCGTGCTCGGAGATCTACGTCGACCGCGGTCCCGAGTTCGGTGCCGAGGGCGGCCCGGTCGTCGACGAGGACCGGTACCTCGAGATCTGGAACCTCGTGTTCATGCAGTACGAGCGCGGCGACGGCGGGGGCAAGGAGGACTTCCCGATCCTCGGCGAGCTCAAGCAGAGGAACATCGACACCGGCATGGGTCTCGAGCGGGTCGCGTACCTGCTGCAGGGCGTCGACAACATGTACGAGATCGACGAGGTGCGGCCCGTCATCGACGGCGCGGTGCAGATGTCGGGTCGCCGCTACGGCGCGAACCACGACGACGACGTGCGCATGCGCGTCGTGGCGGACCACGTCCGCTCCGGCCTCATGCTCATGGGCGACGGCGTCACGCCGTCGAACGAGGGCCGCGGGTACGTGCTGCGCCGGCTGCTGCGCCGCTCCATCCGCGCGATGCGCCTGCTCGGCGTCGACGACCCGGCGCTGCCGGTGCTGCTGCCGATGAGCCGTGACGCGATGAGCGCGTCGTACCCGGAGCTCGCGCAGAGCTTCGACCGGATCAGCCAGGTCGCGTACGCCGAGGAGGAGACGTTCCGGCGCACGCTCGCGGCCGGCACCACGATCCTCGACACCGCGGTGCAGGCGGCCAAGGGTGCGCCGATGCCGGTGCTGTCCGGCGACCAGGCGTTCGCGCTGCACGACACGTACGGCTTCCCGATCGACCTCACGCTCGAGATGGCGGCCGAGCAGGGCGTGTCCGTCGACGAGCAGGCGTTCCGGACGCTCATGCAGGCGCAGCGCGAGCGTGCGCGGGCCGACGCGCTCGCGAAGCGTGCCGGTCGTGCCGACACGGCGGCGTACCAGGAGCTGCACTCGACGCTCAGCGAGACCGCGGCGAAGCCGGTGCAGTTCATCGGGTACACGGACTCCGAGGCGCGCTCGCAGGTCGTCGGGCTCCTCGTCGACGGCGTGCCCGCGCCCGCCGCGACGGCGCCGGCGGACGTCGAGGTCGTCCTCGACGTGACGCCGTTCTACGCGGAGGCGGGCGGCCAGCAGGCCGACACCGGCGTGATCGTGCTCGACGGCGGCGCGCGGATCGAGGTCGACGACGTCCAGGCACCCGTCAAGGGCCTGTCCGTGCACCACGGCCGGCTGGTCGACGGCACCGTGACGTTCGGCGAGCGCGGCACCGCGAAGATCGACCTCGGCCGTCGTCGGGCCATCGCGCGCGCCCACACGGCGACGCACCTCGTCCACAAGGCGCTCCACGAGTCGATCGGCGAGTCCGCCACGCAGGCCGGCTCGCTCAACGCGCCGAGCCGCCTGCGGTTCGACTTCCGGTCGCCGTCCGCGACGCCGAGCGAGGTCGTCGCGGAGATCGAGGAGCGGGTCAACCAGCGCCTGCAGGACGACCTCGAGGTGACCGACTCGGTCATGGCGATCGACGAGGCGCGCGCGAAGGGCGCGATGGCGCTGTTCGGCGAGAAGTACGGCAACGAGGTCCGGGTCGTCGACATCGGCGACGGCTGGTCGCTCGAGCTGTGCGCGGGGACGCACGTCAAGCGGTCGGGCGAGCTGGGCCTCGTCACGCTGCTGTCGGAGTCGGCGATCGGCTCGGGCGTGCGCCGCGTCGACGCGCTCGTGGGAGCGGGCGCGTACGGCTACCAGGCCAAGGAGCGGGCGCTCGTCGGCCAGCTCTCCGGGCTGCTGGGCGCCCGGCCGGACGAGCTCGCGGACCGCGTGTCGTCGCTGCTCGCGCGCGTCAAGGACTCCGAGAAGAAGCTCGCCACCATGCGTGCGGGTCAGCTCCTGGCGTCGGCGGCGGCACTGGTCGAGGGCGCGCAGACCGTCGGCGGCACGCGCGTCGTGACGCACGACGCGGGCGAGGTCTCCGCCGACGACGTCCGCACGCTCGTGCTCGACCTGAGGAACCGGCTCGGCGAGTCGGCTCCGGCGGTCGTGGCGGTCGGCGGCACGAGCAACGGGCGCCCGGTCGTGGTGGTCGCGACCAACGCGGCTGCGCGTGCGGCGGGCGTGCGCGCCGGTCAGCTCGTGCGCACGGCGTCGGGCGTGCTCGGCGGTGGCGGTGGCGGCAAGGACGACCTCGCGCAGGGTGGCGGCACGGACGCGACCAAGCTCGGTGACGCACTCGGGGCGGTCGTCGGCGCGCTGAGCGACTGACGTGGCGCGCGACGAGGACGTGGTCGTCCGCGGCGTCCGGCTCGCGGTCGACGTCGGGTCCGTCCGGGTGGGTCTCGCGACGAGCGACCCGGACGGGCTGCTCGCGACACCGGTGGCGACGCTCGCGCGCGCCAAGGAGAGACCGGGCCGTGGCCTGCCGGCGGACGTCGCGCAGATCGTGCGCGAGGTGGGCGAACGTGGTGCGGCAGTTGTGTACGTCGGACTTCCGCGGCACTTGTCCGGTACCGAAGGTGCCGCATCCGGTGCTGCGCGCGCGTACGCTGTCCAACTGGCGCAGGCCGTCGCACCCGTGAGGGTGCGGCTGGTCGACGAGCGGATGAGCACGGTGTCCGCTCATCACGCGCTGCATGCGTCCGGCCGATCCGGACGCCGCCACCGGCAGGTCGTCGACCAGGCGGCCGCGGTGGTGATCCTGCAGTACGCGCTGGACGCGGAGCGTGCAACGGGACGGCGTCCCGGAGAACGGGTCGACGCCGACCCACCTCAGCACGATCCTGTGGCGCGCGGGGGGGATGCAGGTGACGGAGGAACGACTCTGGAGTGACGCACACGTGAGCAACAGCCAGACCGACTGGTGGGCACCGGTGGAGCGGAGTGACCAGGTGACAGATCTCTTCGGCGACCCCGCCGCCAGATCGTCGTCGTCGCCCGAGTCGCGGCGTTCCCGGTCCCGCGGCCGCGCGCGGGCGCAGCGCGAGCGCAAGAAGCGCCGCCGTCGCTCCGTGTGGGTGCTGATCGTCGCGCTCGTGCTCGTCGCCGGGGCCGGCTACGTCGTCTCCGAGCTCGTCGGCGGGTTCTTCCACGGCAGCTCCGACGAGGCCGGCGTCGAGGACTACCCGGGTCCCGGCCACCCGGCCGCGCGCGTCGTCGTCGCGGACGGTGACACCGGCGCCGCCATGGCCCACACGCTGCAGGTGGCAGGCGTCGTCGCGACCGAGAAGGCGTTCAACCGCGCGTACGCGGCGAACCCCGACGCCATCAAGATCCAGCCCGGCACGTACAACCTGCTGCTCGAGATGAAGGCCTCCGACGCGGTCCTCGCGCTCCTCAACCCGTCGAGCCGCGCGACCATGGGCGTCACGATCCCCGAGGGCCAGACCGTCCAGCAGATCCTCGCGAAGGTCAACGAGGTCACGCTCATCCCGATCGAGGACCTGCAGGCCGCCGCGGCCGACCCGGCCGCCATCGGTCTGCCGGCCGAGGCGGGCGGCAACCTCGAGGGCTGGCTGTTCCCTGCGACGTACCCCGTCGAGCCCGGCGCGTCCGCCGCGAGCGTGCTGCAGCAGATGACGGCGAAGACCGTCGCGGTCCTCACGGCGAAGGGTGTCCCGAACGACCAGTGGGAGACCGTGCTCAACAAGGCGTCGATCGTCGAGCGGGAGGCGAAGCTCGCGGAGGACCGCCCGAAGGTCGCCCGCGCCATCGACAACCGGCTCGACAAGCAGATGCCACTGCAGATCGACGCGACGGTCGCGTACGGCCTGGGCATCCCGGGCACGCAGCTGACGACGGCGATGACGCAGGACCCGTCGAACCCGTACAACACCTACCGGCACCTCGGGCTGCCTCCCGGGCCGATCTCGTCGCCCGGCGAGGTGTCGATCGACGCGGTCCTCAACCCGGAGCCGGGCGACTGGCTGTTCTGGGTGACCGTCAACCTGGACACGGGGGAGACGCGCTTCGCCGTGACGAACGACGAGCACAACCAGAACCGTGAGCTCCTGCGCCAGTGGCAGGAGGAGCACGGCAAGTGACCCGGCCGTAGCGCACCTTTCCGACGGGCGACCACCGACGTG
>JAEWCA010000305.1 GCA_023390875.1 Actinomycetes bacterium | reverse complement strand
GTGCTGGTCGACGGCAGCGCGGGCACCGTCACGCTCGCGCCGGACGACGAGCAGGTCGCGGCCGCCCTCGCGCTCGCGGGGCAGGTGCGCACGTTCGACGGCCTGGGTCGCACGGCGGACGGCCACCGCGTGGAGCTGCTCGCCAACGTCGGCGACCCCGCGGACGCCGCACCGGCCGCGGCCGCGGGCGCCGAGGGCGTGGGTCTGTTCCGGACCGAGTTCGCGTTCCTCGACCGCGCGGAGGCGCCCTCGCTCGCCGAGCAGGTCGCCGCGTACCGGCAGGTGCTCGCCGCGTTCCCGGGCCGCAAGGTCGTCGTCCGGACGCTCGACGCGGGCGCCGACAAGCCGATGCCGTTCCTCGTGGGCGACCCCGAGACCAACCCGGCGCTCGGGGTGCGCGGCCTGCGGACCGCGGTCGCGCACCCCGTCGTCCTCGACGACCAGCTCGCCGCGATCGCGCAGGCGGCGAAGGCCGAGTCGGCGCAGGTGTGGGTCATGGCGCCGATGGTCGCGACGGTCGACGAGGCGGAGCAGTTCGTCGCGGCGTGCGCGCGGCACGGTCTGACGACCGCGGGTGTCATGGTCGAGGTGCCGAGCGCGGCGCTGCTGGCCGGCCCGATCCTCGCGCACGCGGGCTTCGCGAGCATCGGCACGAACGACCTCACGCAGTACGCGATGGCGGCCGACCGGATGCTCGGTGCCGTCGCGCACCTGTCCGACGCGTGGCAGCCCGCGGTGCTGCAGCTCGTCGCCGCGACGTGCCGGGGAGGTGCCGCGCAGGGTCGCCCGGTCGGCGTCTGCGGCGAGGCGGCGGCGGTCCCGGCGCTCGCCGTCGTGCTCGTCGGGCTCGGCGTGGCGTCCCTGTCCATGACACCGCGGGCGCTGCCCGACGTCGCGGCGGTCCTCGCGGCGACCACCGTCGACGAGTGCCGGCGTCTCGCGCAGCTCGCGCTCGCGTCGCCGACCGCCGAGGACGCCCGCGCCGTCGTCCGGCACGGCCTGCCGGTGCTCGAGGAGCTCGGCCTGTAACAGGGGTCACGGTCGCGGCCGTCGGTCCGACGCCGCAGGCGCACCGGACGGGACCTGCGCACGTGTGAGGATGGTCGCCGTGAGGCCTGACTCCTTCTACGACGCCGTCGGCGGTCACGCCACCTTCGTCAAGCTCGTCGACGAGTTCTACCGCGGCGTCGCCGACGACCGGGTGCTGCGGGACATGTACCCCGAGGAGGACCTCGGCCCCGCCGCCGAGCGGCTCACGATGTTCCTGGAGCAGTACTGGGGCGGCCCGACGACGTACTCGGACCAGCGCGGCCACCCGCGCCTGCGGATGCGGCACGCCCCGTTCAAGGTGAACCCCGACGCCCGTGACCGCTGGCTCCTGCACATGCGCGCCGCGGTCGACTCGCTCGACCTCGCCCCCCTGCACCGCGCGGAGCTCTGGGACTACCTGGAGCGCGCGGCGCACTCGATGCTCAACACCTTCGAGGACTGACCCGATGACGATCGACCCCACCGTGCCCGTGCTCGACATCCTCGACCTCGAGGCCGACCCGGGGTCGCCGGACACGTTCACCGGCCGGAGCCTGCAGCAGCCGGGCGGGCGGGTGTTCGGCGGCCAGGTGCTCGCGCAGGCGCTGCTCGCGGCGGGCCGCACGCTCGACGCCGAAAGGCTCCCCCACTCGATGCACGGGTACTTCCTGCGTCCGGGCGACGTCCGGGAGCCCATCGGGTTCGCGGTCGAGCGGCTCCGGGACGGGCGGTCGTTCTCGGCCCGACGGACGCACGCGCTGCAGGGCGGCGTGCCGATCCTGTCGATGATCGCGTCGTTCCAGGAGGACCAGGGTGGCCTGGACTACGCCGACGAGATGCCTGCCGACGTGCCGGGGCCGGAGGGTCTGACGTCCGTGCACGAGCGGCTCGACGGCATCGACCACCCGGTCGCGCGGTTCTGGGCGCACGAGGCGGCCTTCGACGTGCGGCACGTGGGCGACAACGTCAACCTGCGCCCCGCGCGCGACACGTCGGGACAGCAGAAGGTGTGGTTCCGGTCCCGGGGTCCCGTCCCGGCGGGCGACCAGCTGCTGCACCGCGCCCTGCTGGCCTACGCGTGCGACCAGGTGATGCTCGAGCCGATCCTGCGGCGGGCCGGCCGGTCCTGGATCTCGCCGGGGCTGTCGATCGCGAGCCTCGACCACGCCATGTGGTGGCATCGCGACGTGCACGTCGACGAGTGGCTGCTGTTCGTGCAGTCGACGCCGAGCGCGCAGGGTGGCCGCGGCCTCGGGGCGGCGCGCGTGTTCACCCGGGACGGCGTGCTCGTCGCGTCCATCGCGCAGGAGGGGATGGTCCGCTTCGGCGACTGACGCCGGTCGTCGCGTCAGCCCTCGACGACCGACCCGTCGGGTGCGCTCACGTGGGCGTCGAGGAGGCACACCCACGCGTCCTCGTGCAACGAGTACCACTGCCCCGGGATCCAGGCGGCGATCTGCTGCGGGCACTGCTCCGGGTCGTCGACCGGACGCTCGACGACCACGTCGTGCGTCGCGACGCACAGGACGAGGTGCACGTACCGCTCCTCGTCGACGCGGGCGCACGTGCCCTCGGTCGCGGAGAGGCGCGCCGTCTGGACGACGACCGCACCCGCGGCGACGTCGAGGGCCAGCACCGCCGCGGTGCCGGCCGCGATCCCCCACCGCAGGCCGGCCGTCGGACGAGGCGCCCCCGGGC
>JAEWCA010000299.1 GCA_023390875.1 Actinomycetes bacterium | reverse complement strand
CGTCCGGGTCGCGCTCGAGGAGACGATCCGCCGGGTGCGGCGCGTGCACGCGGCCCAGGTGCCGGCGGACTTCACGGTCGAGGTCGCCCCCGGCGCGCAGGTCCGGCAGCGCTGGATCCCCGTGCGCCGCGTCGGGCTGTACGTGCCGGGCGGGCTCGCGGTGTACCCGTCGTCCGTGATCATGAACGTCGTCGCGGCCCAGGAGGCGGGCGTCGGCTCGCTCGCGGTCACGTCGCCGCCCCAGAAGGACAACGGCGGCCTGCCGGACCCGGTGGTGCTCGCGACGTGCGCGCTGCTCGGGGTCGACGAGGTGTACGCCGTGGGCGGCGCGCAGGCCGTCGCGATGCTCGCGTTCGGCGCGGCCGGCACCGACGACGTCGACGGCGAGACGCTGTGCGAGCCGGTCGACGTCGTGACCGGCCCGGGCAACGTGTACGTCGCGGCGGCGAAGCGGCTGGTCCGCGGTGTCGTCGGCATCGACGCCGAGGCCGGCCCGACCGAGATCGCGGTGCTCGCGGACTCGACGGCGGACGCGGTGCACGTCGCGGCCGACCTCGTGTCGCAGGCCGAGCACGACCCCCTGGCGGCCGCGGTGCTCGTCACGCCGTCGGTCGAGCTCGCGGGAGCCGTCGAGTCGAAGCTCGTCGACCTCGTGGGTGCGACCCGGCACCGCGAGCGCGTCATGACGTCGCTGAGCGGGCCGCAGTCCGCGATCGTGCTGGTCGACGACCTCGAGGCGGGCCTGGCGGTCGTCAACGCCTACGGCGCCGAGCACCTCGAGGTGCAGACGGCGGACGCGGCGGCGGTCGCGGAGCGTGTGACGAGCGCGGGGGCGATCTTCGTCGGTCCGTTCTCCCCGGTGTCGCTCGGTGACTACATGGCGGGCTCGAACCACGTGCTGCCCACGGGCGGGTGCGCGCACTTCGCGAGCGGGCTCGGGGTGCACTCGTTCCTGCGGGCCGTGCAGGTCGTCGAGTACGACGCGGACGCGTTGCGGGAGGTGTCCGGCCGGATCGTCGCGCTCGCCGAGGCCGAGGGTCTGCCGGCGCACGGCGAGGCGGTCCAGGCGCGCCTCTGACCGCGCCCGCGGTGTGACGTGCCGGACAGCCCCTGACCAGGCCGTCCGGCCGTGCACCTGATTACATGGACGACGACGGGACGACGTTCGCGCGCGCCCGGACTGTCCGTACTGCGAAGGGCGCCCAGGTGAACGGGAACGCGACGTTCGAGCACCACGACGTGGCACTGCTCGCGGTCACGGCGATCGAGGCGACCGTCCCGGTCCCGTCGTCGAGCTTCGACGAGCAGCTGCGTCCGACGCTGCGACGGCTGCGCCTGCCGCGCGGTCTGCTCGGCCGGGTCGCGGGCGTCCACGAACGCCGCTGGTGGGACGCGGGCACCACGTTCGACGACGCCGCGATCGCGGTCGGTGCCAAGGCGCTCGCGGAGGCGGGCGTCGACGGCGACGACGTCGGGCTGCTCGTGAACACCTCGGTCACACGCACGCACCTCGAGCCGTCGGTCGCGTCGCGCATCCACGACGGGCTCGGCCTGCCGTCGCGCGCGCAGAACTTCGACCTCACCAACGCGTGCCTGGGCTTCGTCAACGGGCTCACGCTCGCGGCGCAGCTCATCGACGCGGGTCAGGTCGACTACGCGGTCGTGGTCGACGGCGAGGACCCGCAGCCGACGCAGGAGGCGACGATCCGCCGGCTGTCGGACCCGTCGAGCACGCGCGACGACTTCCTGCGCGAGTTCGCGACGCTGACGCTGGGTGCGGGCGCGGCCGCCGCGGTGCTCGGTCGGGCGTCGGCGCACCCCGGGGCGCACCGGCTGGTCGGTGGGGTCTCGCGCGCCGCGACGCAGCACCACGCGCTGTGCGTCGGCGGCGTGGACGGCATGAGCACGGACCCGCGCGGGCTGCTGGACGGCGGCCTCGAGCTCGTGGTCGACGCGTGGAACGAGGCGGCGCCGCAGCGGGGCTGGGCGGACGTCGACCGGTTCGTCACGCACCAGGTGTCGACCGTGCACACGCAGTCGCTCGTGCAGGCGCTCGGGCTCGACCCGGCGAAGGTGCCGACGACGTTCCCCCGCTGGGGCAACGTCGGGCCGGCGTCGCTGCCCATGACGCTCGTCGCGCAGCAGGGCAGCCTGTCCGCGGGCGACCGGGTGCTGTGCATGGGTGTCGGCTCGGGCCTCAACACCGCGATGACGGAGATCGTCTGGTGAGCTCTCCCGACGGCCGGCGTGCGCCGGCGTCGTTGCCCCCGGTGGGGCTCCCAGGTCTCGACCCGTCGTGGTCGCGCCTCGTCGACGTGCCGGGTTCCGGCACGTGGCACGTGCTCGACAACCGCGACGCGCTCGCCGGCGAGCCGGTGGGCACGATCCTGTGCGTGCACGGGAACCCGACGTGGTCGTACCTGTGGCGTCGCCTGGTGGCGGCCGGCGCGCGGCCCGAGCGGCCCTGGCGCGTCGTCGCGGTCGACCAGCTCGGCATGGGGTTCTCCGAGCGCGACGGGCGCGTCCGGCGCCTGGAGGACCGCGCCGCCGAGCTCGGCGCGCTGACGAAGGAGCTGGGCCTCGACGGGCCGGTCGTCACCGCCGGGCACGACTGGGGCGGCGTCGTGAGCCTCGGGTGGGCGGTCGAGCACCGCGACGTGCTCGCAGGCGTCGTGCTGCTCAACACGGCGGTCCACCTGCCGCCGGGCGACCGCGCACCGGCGGTGCTGCGGCCCGCGATGGTGCCGGGGGTGCGCACGGCGTCGACCGTGGCGACGACCGCGTTCCTCGACACGACGCTCGCGCTCGCGCACCCGGCGCTGACGTCCGACGTGCGGGCGGCGTTCCGGGCCCCGTACCGCACGGCGGACCGCCGGCAGGGGATCGGCGACTTCGTCGCGGACATCCCGGCGACGGCCGACCACCCGAGCAGGCCGGCCCTGGACCGCATCGCCGCGGGCGTCGCGACGCTCGACGTGCCGGCGCTGCTGCTGTGGGGTGCGCGCGACCCGGTGTTCTCGGACCGCTTCCTCGACGACCTCAACGAGCGCCTGCCGCACGCCGACGTGCACCGCTCACCGCGCGCGGGGCACCTGGTGGGCGAGGACGAGGACGTCGCCGGCGGCGTCCTGCAGTGGCTGGACGTGCGGGTCCGCGGTACCGACCCGCAGGTCGCGGCACCGACCCATGAGCCGTGGAC
>JAEWCA010000294.1 GCA_023390875.1 Actinomycetes bacterium | reverse complement strand
CGTCCGGGTCGCGGGGACCACGGTCGACGAGCAGGCCGGTGCGCTCGTCGCGAGCCGTGCGCGCCACGCCGTCGAGGCCGGGCTGTCCACCGAGCCGCCGACGATGCCTCCGAGCGTCCCCCTCGCGGGACCCGCCGCGCGGCTGCGCGTGCTCGGCACGGGCGAGCCGGTCCTGCGGGTCGGGGGCGTGCCCGTCCGGCTGAGCCTGCGGCACGCCGAGATCCTGCTGCTGCTCGCCGCGCACCCGGCAGGGCTGTCCGCCGACGAGCTCGCCGTGCTGCTCAGCGCGCACGACCTGTCCGACGTCACCGTGCGCGCCGAGGTGTCCCGGCTGCGCCGCTCGGTCGGCCCGCTCATGTCGGCGTCGCGCCCCTACCGGCTCACCGCGCCCGTCCCCACCGACATCGACCTGGTCCGGTCGCTGCTCGACGCGGGGGACATGTCCGGCGCGCTCGCCTCCTACCCCGGGCCGGTGCTCGCGCGGTCCGTCGCGCCCGGCGTCGAGCGGCTGCGCGACGAGCTCACCGCGGACGTGCGGGCGGCGGTGCTGGCCAGCCGGTCGCCCGAGGTCGTGAGCCGGTGGCTCGCGTCCGACCAGGGCGCCGAGGACTGGCAGGCGTGGGAGCACCTCGCGTGGCTGTCGCCGCGCGGGACACCCGCGCACGCCCGGGCGCTCGGCCGCCTCGACCTGCTGACGCGCCGGCTGGTCTGACGGCCGGCCCGACGCGCCGGTCCGGCTGACCGCTCGCCGTCGCGCCTTCGTCACGACCGGCGCGGCACGCACACCACGCCGGTGCACGGGGGCTCGTTCCCGTTGCCGCGTGCGGTGTTGCCGCCGAGGTCGGTGACCCCGGGCGCGTAGATGCCCCACCCGGTGTTGTGCTCGACGCGGTTGCCACCGAGCTTCATCGGCGTCCAGTCCTCGTCGGTGGGCTGCACGACGATGCCGTCGCCGTTCTGCACGACGACGTCGTCCTGCAGCACGAGGTCCCACGCGTAGGGCGCTGCCGTGGCCCTGAACGCCGTGCCGTTGCCGCGGAACGTCGTCGCCTGGACGAAGCCACCGGCGGGTTCGGCGAGGACGCCGGTGGTGTTCCCGGTGAGCGTCGAGCGCTGGATGACCAGGTAGGCGAGCAGCGCGTCGACGGCCGTGCCGCTGGTGCTGATCGTCGAGTCGAGGAGCGTGAGCGAGGACGTCCCGCCGACCTGGATGCCGTTCGTGTTCCGCACCAGCGTGCTGGACTCGACCGTGTAGCCCGTCTCGACGCCGGACAACGCCTGCGTGTTCCGCCGGAACGCCGTGCCGCGCACCTCCACGGTCGACGCGTCCGACGCGATGCCGGTGCCGTTGTCCTTGAACGTGCTGTCCTCGACGGTGGCCCGGCCGAACCAGGTGAGGTCGATGCCGGTGCCGTTGCCGCTGAACGTCGTGCGCCGCACCTCGGCGGGTGCCCAGCCCCAGCCGAACGACTCGCCGTGCGTCTGCAGCCCGACGCGGTTGCCGGCGAGCCGCACGTCCTCGACGACGAGCGTGGGGGCGGTCGTCTCGGCGTCGGGGTCGGCCCACCGGTTGGTGACGGCGACGTCCCAGCCGCGGATCGTGCCGTTCCGGACGGTCGCGCCCTCGGCCGCGGCCAGGACCGCCGTGCCGGTCCCGTCACCGACGATCGCGTGCCCGCCGAGGTCGAGCGTGACGCCGACCGCGAGGTCGAGCGCGGGGTTCGCGCCCGGGCAGCGCAGGTCGGCCGTCAGGGTCGTGTCCGTGGTGAGCGCGGTGCCGCAGGCGAGCGGCATCGCCTCCGCCGCCGGCGCGACCACGACCCCCGTGACCGCGAGGGCCACCACCGCGAGCGCGCGGAGGACGACGGACGTCGTCCCGCTGCCGGTCAGTTTCTCCCGTCGTGCCATGACGCGTCCTCCCCGCCTGGGGCGCCCGCCCTCGCGCGAGCGCGACGGGCCCACCGTCCCAGCCAAGCGTCCGTCGACGCTTGCCCGAAAGGTCCTGATCACGGGCGAGATGTCGCTCACTGACCCCCTCGGGCACCTGTGAGCGGCCCGTGCAACGGTCGTGCAACGTGCCCCGACCTACCGTGCGACCAGCACGAGGCAACGACGCCGCGTGCTCGGGTGCCGTGCCACGAGCGAAGGCGCCCGGAAGCTCGCCCCAGGAGATGCGATGACCGTCTACGCAGCACCCGGTACCCCCGACAGCCTGGCCACCTACCGCGACCGCTACGACCACTGGATCGGCGGCGAGTACGTCGCCCCGTCGGCCGGTCGCTACTTCGAGAACCCGAGCCCCGTGACGGGCCGCACGTTCACCGAGGTCGCGCGCGGCGACGGCGACGACATCGAGCGCGCGCTCGACGCCGCGCACGGCGCCGCCCGGTCCTGGGGCAAGACGTCCGCGACGGAGCGGGCGATCGTGCTCAACAAGATCGCCGACCGCATCGAGGCGAACATCGAGTCGCTCGCCGTCGCGGAGTGCTGGGAGAACGGCAAGCCGATCCGCGAGATCATCGCCGCGGACCTGCCGCTCGTCGTCGACCACTTCCGCTACTTCGCGGCCGCGATCCGGTCGCAGGAGGGGTCGATCTCGGAGATCGACGGCGACACGATCGCGTACCACTTCCACGAGCCGCTCGGCGTGGTCGGGCAGATCATCCCGTGGAACTTCCCGCTGCTCATGGCCACGTGGAAGCTCGCCCCGGCGCTCGCGGCCGGCAACTGCGTCGTCATGAAGCCCGCCGAGCAGACGCCTGCGTCGATCCTCGTGCTCATGGAGCTCATCGCGGACCTGCTGCCGCCGGGCGTCGTCAACGTCGTCAACGGGTTCGGCGTCGAGGCCGGCAAGCCGCTCGCGTCGTCGTCCCGGATCCGCAAGATCGCGTTCACCGGCGAGACCACGACCGGCCGGCTGATCATGCAGTACGCGTCGCAGAACATCATCCCGGTCACCCTCGAGCTCGGCGGCAAGTCGCCGAACCTGTTCTTCGAGGACGTCGCGCGCGAGAAGGACGACTTCTACGGCAAGGCCCTCGAGGGCTTCGTGATGTTCGCGTTCAACCAGGGCGAGGTGTGCACGTGCCCGTCGCGCGCGCTGGTCCAGGAGTCGATCTACGACGGCTTCATGGCCGACGCGATCGAGCGCACCAGGGCCGCGAAGCAGGGCAACCCGCTCGACACCGAGACGATGGTCGGCGCGCAGGCGTCCAACGACCAGCTCGAGAAGATCCTGTCGTACATCGACATCGGCAAGGCCGAGGGCGCGAAGGTGCTGCTCGGCGGCGAGCGTGCGCAGCTCGACGGCGACCTGGCCGGCGGGTACTACGTGACGCCGACGATCTTCGAGGGCAAGAACTCGATGCGGATCTTCCAGGAGGAGATCTTCGGCCCGGTCGTCGCCGTGACGAGCTTCTCGGACTACGACGACGCCATCACGACCGCGAACGACACCCTGTACGGCCTCGGCGCCGGGGTGTGGTCGCGCGAGGCCGCGATCCAGTACCGCGCGGGCCGCGACATCCAGGCCGGCCGGGTGTGGACCAACTGCTACCACGCGTACCCGGCGGCGGCCGCGTTCGGCGGGTACAAGGGCTCGGGCGTCGGGCGCGAGAACCACAAGATGATGCTCGACCACTACCAGCAGACCAAGAACCTGCTCGTGTCGTACTCCGGGTCCGCGCTGGGGTACTTCTGACGGGTCGTGGGGCCAGGCGTTCACCGGGGGGTGCGTCTGGGGGTGGGGGGCGGGGGGGGGGGGGGGGGGGGGCGCCCCCCCCCCCCCCCCGGGTGGGGGGCGGGGGGGGGGGGGGCAGAGGGG
>JAEWCA010000252.1 GCA_023390875.1 Actinomycetes bacterium | reverse complement strand
CTGCCGGACTGCGGGGCCGGCACCACGGTCGCCGAGGTGCCGCGGCCCGACGACCATGGTGGGCCCGCCCGCGAGGGAGCGGTGGACGGCGAGCCGTCAGGTGACCGCGCCGAGCTGCCACGGGACGAACTCGTCGGCGCCGAGGTCGAGCTCCTCGGACACCGTCTGCCGTCCGGACGCGACCTCGACGATCAGGTCGAACAGCTCCTCGCCGACGGACGTCACGGTCGCGGTCCCGTCGACGATCCGCCCGGCGTTGAGGTCCATGTCCTCGGTCATCCGCAGGTAGGTCGCGGTGTTCGTCGCGACCTTGATCGACGGCGTCGGCTTGCAGCCCAGCACGGACCCGCGCCCGGTGGTGAAGACGACGACGGTCGCGCCGCCGGCGACGAGGCCCGTGACGGACACGGGGTCGTACCCGGGGGTGTCCATGAACGCGAAGCCCCGCGCGGTGACGGGTTCGGCGTACTCATAGACGGCGGTGAGCTCGGCGGTGCCGCCCTTCGCGACGGCGCCGAGCGACTTCTCGAGGATCGTCGTGAGCCCGCCGGCCTTGTTCCCGGGGGAGGGGTTGTTGTCCATCGTCCCGCCGCCGGCGGCGGTGTACTGCTTCCACCAGTCGAGCCGGTCGAGCAGCTTCTGCCCGACCTCGCGCGACACGGCCCGGCGCAGCAGCAGGTGCTCGGCGCCGAACACCTCGGGGGTCTCGGCGAGCACGGACGTGCCGCCCGCGGCGACGAGCAGGTCGGACGCGTGGCCGAGCGCAGGGTTGGCGGTGATGCCGGAGTACCCGTCGGACCCGCCGCAGTTGAGGCCCAGAACCAGCTCGGACACCGGCACCGGCGACCGCCGCAGCGCGTCGATCCCCGGCAGCATCCCCTCGATCGCCTCGACCCCGGCGCGCACGGTCCGGCGGATCCCGCCGGTCTCCTGGATGACGAGCGTCGTGACGGGCTTGTCGGCGGGCAGGTCGAGCCCGTCGAGGAGCGACTGCGCGGGGAGCATCTCGCAGCCGAGGCCGAGCACGAGCAGCCCGGCGATGTTCGGGTGGTCGGCGTACCCACGCAGCGTCCGCCGGGTGATCTGCGCACCCTCGCTCGTCGGGACGAGGCCGCAGCCGGTGTCGTGCGTCAGGGCGACGACCCCGTCGACGTACGGGAACGCGTCGAGCACCCGCCCGCGGAACTGGTCGGCGATGAGCCGTGCGGTCGACGCGGAGCAGTTCACGGACGTGACGATCCCGACGTAGTTGCGGGTCCCGACGCGCCCGTCGGCGCGCACGTACCCGTCGAACGTCCGCACCGGCCCGGTCGGCGCGGGGAGCTGCACCCGCGCGGTGCCGAGCTCGTACGCGCGCTCGTCGTCGTCCATGCCGAGGTTGTGCGTGTGGACGTGGTCGCCGACCGCGATGTCGCGCGTGGCCCGCCCGATCGACTGCCCGTACTTGAGCACCGCCGAACCTGCGGCCACGGGACGGACCGCGAGCTTGTGCCCGCGCGGCACGCTCTGCCGCACCACGAGGTCGCGGCGCGACGCTTCGAGGTCCCCGCCCGACGACGGGACCGACCCGGCCGACGAGGGCACGTCCCCGCCGGACGACGTCAGCACCGTGCCGTCCTGCAGGTCGCGCGTCGCGACCCCGACGTGGTCCTCGGGCCGGAGCACGAGGACGCACTCGGCGAGGTCGAGCCGTGCCGTCGTCATTCTCGAATCCCTTCTCGACAAGGTGCCAACTGCGTCAGGATACCGCTTTCCCGAGCGTCGTGGCCGGTCGCGCGGGCCACCGACCAATACCCTCTGGACCATGGCCGGACCTGTGACCCTGAGCGACGTCGCCCGTGAGGCAGGGGTGTCGCTCGCCACCGCGTCACGCGCGATCAACGGCAGCGCCAACCGCGTCGTCCGGGCGGACCTGCGCGAACGCGTGCTCGCCGCCGCTGCGAAGCTCCGCTACAGCCCCGACGCCAACGCCCAGGCGATGGCCCGCGGCCGCACGACGTCCATCGGGCTCGTCGTGCACGACATCGCCGACCCGTTCTTCTCGTCCATCGCCGCGGGCGTCACCCGGGCCGCCGACCGTGCCGGCCTGCAGGTCACGCTCACCAGCACGCAGCACGACCCCTCGCGCGAGGCCGGCCTCGTCGACCTGCTCAAGCGCCAGCGCGCACGGGCCGTGGTCATCGCGGGCGGCCGCATGGACGACGAGGACGCCAACACCGACCTGCGCACCGCGCTCGACGACTACCGCGCGGGCGGCGGCTCCGTCGCGCTCATCGGCCAGCCGGTGCTCGGCGTCGACACCGTGGTGGTCGACAACGCGCGCGGCGCGGCCGACCTCGCCCGCGCGCTGCACGAACGCGGGTACCGGTCGTTCGCCGTGCTCGGCGGCCCCGAGCACCACCTGACGGCCCGCGAGCGGCGCGAGGCCTTCCGCGACGCGCTCGCCGAGCTCGGCACCACCGTCCCCGACCGGTGGATGCTCACCGGCGCGTTCACGCACGAGGGCGGCGAGGACGCGATGCGCGCGCTCCTGCGGGACGACGACCGGCCGCAGGTCGTGTTCGCCGTCAACGACGTCATGGCGCTCGGGGCGCTCACCGCGGCGCGCGACGTCGGCGTCCGTGTGCCCGACGACATCGCGCTCGCCGGGTTCGACGACATCTCGACGCTCCGTGACGTCGTGCCCGGCCTGACGACCGTCCGGGTCCCGCTGGTCGACATCGGCATCGCCGCGACCGAGCTGGCCCTCGCGGACCCGTCGGAGGACGTCCGGCTGACCCACGTGCCGACCCAGGTGGTGCTGCGGGAGTCGACGCCCGGCGTCTGACGTCGCGTCGCGGCGCCGAGATCGTCACGTCGGAGCGAGGTCGTCACGGCGGACCGACGACCTCACCGCTGACCGACGATCCCGTGGGCACCGCCGGAGATGCACGGGCGAGGCGACGCGCCGGGCCAGGTCAGATGCCGGTGCCCAGGTCGACCGTCGGCGCGACGGACGCGTCGGCCGCCCGCGGTCCGGTGAACGCGTCCTCCAGACGCAGCAGGTGCATGCCCATCCGCAGCCGTGCCCGGTCCGGGTCGCGCGCCGCGAGGGCCGCGAGGATCTCCTCGTGCTCCACGAACGTGCGGTCGGCGGCGCCGTCCCGGCTGAGCTCGCGCCACAGCCGCAGCTGCGTCGAGCGCCCGGCGAGACCGGCGACGAGGGCCGTGAGCACCGCGTTGCCGGACGCGCGCGCGATCGTCGAGTGGAACGCGAGGTCGGCTGCGGCGAGCCGCTCGGGGTCGACGGGGTCGGCCGTGAGGGCGCGGGCCGTCTCGTCGAGCGCGGCGCGGGCGCACGCGAGGTCGTCGTCGCCGATGTGCAGGGCCGCGAGCCCGGCGGCTTCCGTCTCGATGAGCCGGCGCACGGCGTGCGCGGCACCGGACTCGTCGGGCAGGTCCGCGACGAACAGCATCGGGGCGAGCAGCGTGGCGGGGTCGAGGTTCGTGACGTAGGTGCCGTCGCCGTGGCGGGAGTCGAGGATGCCGAGGGTCGCGAGCGCTCGGACACCCTCCCGCAACGAGCCGCGGGACACGCCGAGGGACGCCGCGAGCTCCTTCTCGGCCGGGAGCCTGTCGCCGGCGCCGAGCGCGCCGTCGAGGATCATCTGCTTGATGCCGTCGACGACATCATCGGAACGGGCCACCTGCGCAGTATTCCCCCTGTGCGTGCCGCGTGGACCCGTCCGCGGTCAGAGGTCGTCGAGCGGGAGGCGGTACACCCGGTTCGCGGTGCCGCCCAGCACGAGGTCACGGTCGCGCTCGGGGAGCTGGTCGACCGTGCGGCGCAGGCCGCGCCACACCTGCGTGTAGGACTCGCCCGCGAGGAGCGCGTACGGCCAGTCGGAGCCCAGCATGAGGCGGTCGGGGCCGAACAGCTCGAGGGCGCGGTCGACGGCGGGCTGCAGGTGCTCGGTGGTCCAGCCGGGTCCGGCGGCCGTGGCCAGGCCGGACAGCTTCGCGACGACGTTGGGCATCTCCGCGACGGCGCCGAGGATCCCCGACCAGCGGGTCCAGCCGTGGCGCTCCCCGGCCCGCAGCGCCGCGAGCGGCGGTGCGCCGAGGTGGTCGACGACGAACGTGAGCTTGGGGTGGCGCTCCGCGAGCGTCGCGACGTGCGCGAGCAGCGTCGGGGTGTGCGCGGTGAGGTCGAACGTGAGGTGGCGCTCGGCGAGCAGCGCGAGCCCGTCGTCGACCGCCGGCCGCAGCAGCCAGTCGGGGTCGGGCTCCTCGTGCACGCGGTGGCCGACGCCGACCACGGGCTCGCGGCGCCACGCGTCGAGCTGGGCGGCCGCGTCCTCCGGGTGCAGCAGCGGCACCCACGTGACGACGCCGGCGACCCGCGGCGAGCACAGGGCCTGGAAGAGCATGAGCTCGGAGTCGGCCTTGTTGTCGGCGGACTGCACGAGGACGACCTTGTCGACGCGCTCGGCGTCGAGCTCGTCGGTGACGTCGCCGAGCCGGAACTCGCGGGCCACGGGGGCCACGTCGGGCGACATCCAGGGGTAGTGCACCGCATCCGGGTTCCACACGTGCAGGTGGGCATCCACGACATCGGGCATGCATCGGACGCTAGCAGTGGTCCGATGTCTGAATCGATGTCGGATCGAATCCCTCATCGAACCCTCATGGAACGGGTGTATCGCCTCCGACTCGTCGGATGACTTTCTGTGTGTCAGTCGGGATGAACTCGGTCATAGCGCGCACGCACTCTCACGCGCGCTGCGCCGGCGTCGTGAGACCCCGTCGCGGTCGTCCCGGCGCCGACCACGCGGCCCGTCGGTCGCTGACCCGCTGGCCGCGCTCAGCGACCGACCGCGTACCCCTGCATCCCGCGCGGGTTCGCCGCCGCCACGAGCATCCCGTCGGCGCGCACCCCGGCGGCGCTGAGCCGTCCGAGCTGCCACGGCCCCGCGTCCTCGACCAGGTGCCCGCGCGCCGACAGCCCGACGAGCACCTCGTCCCCCAGCCGCGACTCGGCGACGAGCCCGTTCGGCGTGTGGGTCCGCGGGTAGAACGAGCTCGGCACGCCCGACGAGTGCCACGTCGGCGCGTCGATCGCGGCCTGCAGGTCGTCGCCGCCGAGCAGGTGCCGCAGCAGGAACGGGACGGTCCACTGGTCCTGCTGGTCCCCGCCGGGCGTGCCGAACGCGAAGCCGCGGCCGTCGTCGTCGAGCACCATCGCGGGGCTGAGCGTGGTGCGGGGCCGCTTGCCGGGCGCGAGGCTGTTCGGCAGCCCGGGCTCGAGCCAGAACATCTGCGCACGCGTCGGCAGCGGGAAGCCGAGCCCGGGGACGATCGGGCTGGACTGCAGCCAGCCGCCCGACGGCGTCGCGGACACCCGGTTGCCCCAGCGGTCGACGACGTCGACGTGGCACGTGTCGCCCGGGCTCAGGCCGATGGGGGAGACGGTCGGCTCGCCGGTCCCGACCGCGCCGGGCGGCGCCTCGCTGCCCGGGCCGGTGAGCACGGGGGACAGCCACGGCACGCGCCCGTCGGGTGCGCCGGGCCGGATGTCGGCGACCGCGGCAGGACCCACGAGCGCGGCCCGCGCGGCCGCGTACCCGGGGGACAGGAGCGTGTCGAGCGGCACGTCGGGCACGTCGCCGTACCAGGCCTCCCGGTCGGCGAACGCGAGCTTGGCGACCTCGACGGTCGTGTGCACGAGCTCGACGAGCCCTTCGGCGGACGACGAGTCCCGCACGAGCGCGTCGACACCGAGAGCGTCGAGCATCGTGAGCTGCTGCAGCAGCACCGGACCCTGCCCCCACGCGTGCGTCTTGTGCACCGTGCGGCCCGCGAACCGCACCGACGCGGTCGGCTCCTCGGTCGCGTGCCAGCGAGCGAGGTCGTCCCCCCGCAGCAGGCCCGTGTGCGCGCGCCCGGACGAGTCCATGACGGCGGTGCCGGACTGGAAGGCGTCGACCGCGTCGGCCACGAAGCCCGTGTAGAACGCGCGCCGGGCCGCCTCGATCCCGGCCTCCCGCCCGCCCGGCGACCCGCCGCCGGCCGCCCGCGACTCCGCGACGAGCCGCTCGAACGTCGCCGCCAGCTCGGGGTTGCGGAACCGCGCGCCTGCCTGCGGGGTCGGCAGGTAGACGGCCGCCGACGTCGGCCAGTGCGCCGCCATCATGTCCGCGACGCCTCCGATCGTCGACACGGCGGAACGCACCAGCGGGAACCCGTCGCGCGCGTACCCGATCGCCGGGCCGAGCACGTCCTCGAGGGGCAGCGTCCCGTACCGTGCGAGCAGGTCGAGCCACGCCCCGAACGCGCCCGGCACCACGGCGGCGAGGTGCCCGGTGCCCGGGACGAGACCGAGGCCGAGGTCCTCGAACGCCGCGATCGTCGCCGCCGCCGGTGCGGGCCCCTGGCCGCAGATCACGAACGTGTGCCCGTCCGCCGCGCGGTGCCCGAGGATCGGCGCGTCGCCCCCCGGGCCGTTGAGGTGCGGCTCGACGACGCTCAGCGTGAACCCCGCCGCGGCCGCCGCGTCGAACGCGTTCCCGCCCGCCTCCAGCACCCGCATGCCTGCCGCGCTCGCGAGCCAGTGCGTCGAGGCGACCATCCCGAACGTCCCGACGAGCTCGGGCCTCGTGGTGAACATCAGCCGATCCTCCCGCACGCCTGTGACGCACGCGCCCGACGAGCACCCGCCGCCGTGCCGACGGGCGCAGATCCGCGCCTGCGCCGACGCCGGGACGACGTGCCGGCGAGCGCCCGGTGACCGCCCGGCGGCGCGCCTGTGAACGTCCGGCGAACGGACGGCGAACCCCTGCACCCTGACCGTTTCATGCCGCTGACCTGCACCGATACTCGTCCGGTGTCCCAGGACCTCACCCACCTCACCCAGCGGCTGTCCCAGGCCGTCGGCGACTACCGGGTCAGCGCGGCGGCGGTCGTGGCCGACCTCGCGCACCCCGTCGACGTCGTCGACGCGGACCTGCCGGTCGCCCGGCTGGAGCTCGTCTTCCGGTCCCCGCACGTCGCGAGCGTGGCGGTGCGCGACCCCGCCGACGAGTCCCGGATCGGGCTCATCACGCGCTCCCGGTACACCGCCGCCATGACGGGCCGGCTCGGCTTCGGGCGGGCGATCCTCGCGCGCAAGGAGACCGGTGAGCTCGCCGACTGGTCCCCGATGGTGGTCCCGCCGAGCGCGGCCGTCTCGGAGGTGGCCGTCCGGGCGATGGAACGGCACGACGAGCGGCGGTACGACGACGTGCTCGTCGGCGGCGACACGTGGCAGGTGGCCAGCACCGCGGACCTCGTGCGGTCGCTGTCGACGCTGCTCGCCGTCCGGTCCCTGCACGACCCGGTCACCGGTCTCATGCACCGGTCGATGCTCATGCACTCGCTCGGCCGCCGGTGCGCGCAGTCCGTCGGGACGGCCGCCCGCACGGTCGTCGTGCTGCTCGACCTGCAGGGGTTCGCGCACGTCAACGCCGCGCACGGACAGGCGTTCGGCGACGTCGTCCTCACCGCGGTCGGCGCCCGGCTGCGCGCCGTCACCCCGCAGGGCTGCGACCCCGGACGCACGGGCGGCGACGAGTTCGCGGTCGTCGCGACGATGCCCGGCGCCGCCGACGACCAGCAC